>NZ_AMYW01000016.1:0-111085 GCF_000335775.1 Flavobacterium sp. WG21 | reverse complement strand
GCCTCAAACAAATGTTTGAGGCTTTTTTCGTTTTTGCCTGTATTCAAGCGTATTCATGTAAAAAAAAACCAAATTCCAAATTTGATTGATAAACTGGAATTTGGAATTTAAAAAGATTGAATTTTTATTTCAGATTGCTCAGATCGCTGCCTGTCTCCAGTTCTGTCGGAGTTTCGTTTTGCAGGAACAAACGCGCCTGCAGGTTTCCTTTTAAAGTAATTGTATCGCCTTTTACTTCCAGCCAGCTGCCTTCTCTTAAGCCTAAAACCGGGATTGCGTTGAAAGCATGGAATTCCTTAATTCTGGTTTCCCTTGTTTCGCCCATATGTTTAGATTGTAAGTCAGGATCCAGGTAATGTGGGTTCAGGTTAAAAGGAATTAATCCTAAGGTTTGAAAACTTGGAGGGTAAATGATGGGCATATCGTTAGTGGTTTGCATAGAAAGACCACAAATGTTACTTCCGGCACTTGTTCCTAAATAAGGAGTTCCGTTTTTTACCGTCTCAGAAAGAAGCTGCATAATGTTATGTTTGTAGAGTTGAGTAACCAGTAAAAAGGTATTTCCGCCTCCGGTAAATATTCCTTCCGCATTTTTTACGGCGTCTGTTGCATTCTCAAATTCGTGAATTCCTTTAACAGAGATATCTATCGAAGCAAAAGCTTCCGAAACTTTTGCCGTATAATCGTCATGCGAAATGCCTCCGGGTCTGGCAAACGGAATAAATAAAATGCTCTTACAGTTTTTAAAGTGAGATTGTAAAGTAGGGAGTAAATACTCTAAATAGCTGCCTTCGTGAAGAGTAGAAGTGCTGGCGATGATGATGCTTTTCATAATGGTTTAAACTCAGGTTGAATCGGCTAAAGGTATTAAAAAACTCTCTTTAGAATGCTTCTTTGTGGGGTTTAATTAACATATTTTTACCAACTCCTTAGTATTAAATTTGGAGAACATTAAGATATTTTTACAGCTTTAAGAAAATCTTTAAAATTTTGTTGTCATGCACAGGTTCGTCTGTTTTCTGATTCTTGCTTTAGGGCAGACCGCTTGGTCTCAGGCTCAGGAGCAGACTGTTTTAAACGGGCGAATAAGCGCGAATGTCACTGATCTCGAAGGGGTTTATGTAATCAATGCGCGGACAGAGGGGATGACAACAACCAATTCCTCAGGTGCATTTTCTATTGGTGCTAAAGCAGGTGATGAGCTTGTTTTTTCTTCGATACAATTCAAAGAAAGCAGAGTAGTATTAACGGCAGAAAATTTCTCAGATATCAACTTTGTTGTAAAACTTAATGTAGTAATGCATCAATTGCAGGAAGTTGTTGTTAAAAATTACAATAATGTAAATGCTGTTTCTTTGGGAATTATTCCAAGCGGACAAAAGACATATACAGCAGCTGAACGAAAATTGCGTACCGCGACAGATCTAAATGCAAAGGCAAATGCCGGAGGTATGGTTGGTGGTTCTGTTTCTGCCGATCCGCTGTTGAATTATTTTTCTGGACGTACAGCTATGCTTAAAAAAGAGGCAGTGGTAGAGAAAAAAGAGGCTTTTATGAAGCTGTTAGAAAAAATGTTTACACTGGAGCATTTTGTAGAGCAATTGAAGATTCCTTTAGAATATGTAAAAGGATTCGAATATTACGTCGTAGATAATGATAGCTTTACAGTGGTTTTAAATTCTAAAAATAAGACTTCGACAGAATTTTTGTTGGCGGAATTAGCGGTGAAGTATAAAGAAATAATTGCAAGTGAAAATAAATAGATTTATAAGTAGTAGTCTGCTGTTGTTGTTAGTTCAGTTGGGATTTGCACAAAATAAGGTTTCAAAAGAAATTTCGGGACAGATTTTTGAGCAGTCTACGTCAGTTGAGTCCGTGAATATTATTAATAATACAACTCAGGTAACGGCTGTTTCAGATGCAAACGGAGGATTTTCAATTGTAGTAAAAGAAGGAGATGTTTTAGTGTTTTCGGCAGTAAATCTCGAAGGGTATAAGAGACGAATCACGGCTGACGATATGAATGCAGGTAGGCTTCAGATTAAAATGACAGCCAAAGAAGTGGAGCTGAAAGAGGTAGTAGTGAATGAAAATGCCAATATAACAGCTGAGAATTTAGGGATAATTCCGTACGGACAGAAAAAATATACCCCTGCAGAACGAAAAGTGTACACTGCGACTTCAACCTCGGTAGACAAGTTGCTTAACAAAATTTCCGGAAGAACAGCCATGCTTAAAAAAGAGGTTAATGTAGAGAAGAAAGAGGCGCTCTTTAGAAAAATGGAATATCTTTTCGAGGAAAATTATTACACAGAAAGATTACGGATACCAGTAGCGGATATTAAAGGATTTCAGTTATATTGTGTGGATGATGCTGATTTTGCCGTATCTTTGAATACTAAAAACAAAACAATGAGTATGTTTTTGTTAACCGATCTAGCCAGAAAATATCTAATAATTCTCGAAAATGAAAAATAGCCTAACCTTATTGCTTATAAGCCTGATTTGTCAAATTACACTAGGACAAAATTCAAGAAAACCCATCCACGGACAAGTTACCAATAAATCGCTCGCCGTTGAAAGTGGTTTTGTGATGAATGTAAATGCCAATGTGAGAACCTTTATTGGTTCAGGCGGATTGTTTGATATCATGGCAAAACCTAAGGATACCTTGTTGTTTACGGGATTGGCGTTTCAGTCCAAAAAAATTGTGCTGACAGAAAAAGACTGTGCCGGAGTTCTGCTTTCGGTGCCATTAGATTTAATAAGTAATGAGCTGAAAGAAGTTTTGGTCCATAAAGATCTAAAAGTAAAATCACTTGGCGGAGGTTCACAACAATATGTCGACATGCAGTTTGAAGATGATAAGCAGTCTACAGCCAAAAATATTACAATGTACTCTGATCAGACGATTAAATACGGTATGAACTTTGTCAGAATTTTTAAAGATGTTAAAAAGCTGCTTTCTAAAGATGATGATGATAAGGAAGAAGTTATTACGGATCTTGCTTTTATTGAATATTCCAGAGCCAATTTCAAACCGAACTTTTTTACCGGTACTTTGGGGTTAAAAGAAGATGATATAGAATTGTTTCTGTTGTATTGTTCTAATGATCCGGAATCCAGAAAACATCTTGGTCCGGACCAGAAATTTGAATTGATTGATTTCCTGGTTAATAAAAATAAGGAATTTAAAAAAGTGAAAGTTTCTCAGTAATGAAAAATAAGGTAATCTATCCTTTAATAGGAATATTGTTTTTATCACTTTCTGCTTTCGCATTCCACAAGTTTTATGTGGGTGTTTTTCAGGTCAATTATGCCGCCGAAAAAAAGATGATTCAGATTACTTCCCGAATTTTTATTGATGACCTTAATAATGGTATGGAGAAAAAATACCATAAGAAAACATTCGTAGGAACCGATAAAGAAACCGAAGCAGATGTAGAGCTGTTAAAGAAATACCTTGCAGAAAACTTTATCATTAAAATAAACGGTCAGTCCAAACCCATTACCTTTTTGTCTAAAGAGATAGAAGCCGGTGATGTTTTGGTTTGTTATTCGCGAATAAAAGACATCGATAAATTTAAAACGATTGAAATCTCTAATACTATTTTAGTAGATTGGAATGCTGAGCAACAGAATATTACGCACATTACGGCATTTGGTAGTAAGAAAAGTGTTCTCTTTACCGAATCTTCCAGGAAAGAATTGTTAAAGTACTAAAGAATCGATAAAATTATTGATTTAATTGTTATTTTCACACCCTGACAAAATTACCATTACTATTTTATGAAAAAACTTTCATTATTGTTGATTTTTCCTGCAATGCTTATCGCTCAGGAAAAAACAGTTGCTCCAAAGCAACAAGGGAAGTACGATACAAACAAATTCAGCCAGATGTATGATCTGCTGGCTACTCCTAATATGTTTCGTACCGCTTCGGGAGCACCGGGGCCTGCGTATTACCAACAACAGGCCGATTATAAAATCGACATTGAATTAGACGATAAAAAATCAAGAATAGACGGGTCTGAAGTGATAACCTATTCTAATAATTCTCCTGATGTTCTGGAGTATTTATGGATACAGTTAGATCAGAATCAGGCCAGAGCCAAAACGCAGACCTCTTTGGCGGAAAGCGAAAAAATAAGCCCTGTTTTGCCTTTGGATGGTTTTTCAAGTAAATATTTGAAAAAAGATTTAGAGCGTGGTTTTAATATTGAACAGGTAAAAGACATAAAAGGAAACCCAATGTCGTACACCATCAATGAAACCATGATGCGTATTAATTTGGCAACACCATTAAAACCGGGTGAAAAAATCTCATTGGCCATCAAATGGTGGTACAACGTTAACAACTACAGAAAAGAAGGTGGCGGACGTTCCGGTTATGAATCATTTGATAAAGACGGAAATAAATTATATGTAATTGCTCAGTTTTACCCAAGAATGGCTGTATACAATGATGTTGAAGGCTGGCAGAACATGCAGTTTTGGGGAAGTGGAGAGTTTGCATTGCCTTTCGGTAATTTTGATGTAAACATTACAGTTCCTGCAGATCACATCATTGATGCTACCGGAGAACTGACCAACAGAGCCGAAGTTTTTACGCCGGAACAGGTAAAACGTTACGAACAGGCTCAGAAATCATTTGATAAACCAGTTGTAATTGTAACTCAGGCTGAGGCAGAAGCAGCAGAAAAAGGATTTTCGGAAAAGAAAAAAACCTGGAGATTCAGTGCTAAAAATGTACGTGACTTCGGAATTGCTTCTTCAAGAAAATTCATTTACGATGCAATGGCTGTAAAAATTGGAAACAGAGTAGTGATGGCCGAATCTGTTTATCCAAAAGAATCAAATCCGTTATGGGGAGAAACCTCCACAATGGTGGTAGCACATACTTTAAAAAGCTATTCAGCACATACTTTTGATTACCCTTATCCAAAAGCAGTATCGGTTTCAGCCGAAGATCAGGGGATGGAATATCCAATGATTTGTTGGAATTATGGTCGTCCGGATGAAAATGGGGTGACCAGCAAAGAGGTTAAAAACGGAATGATCGGTGTGGTAATTCACGAAGTGGGGCATACCTTTTTTCCAATGATTGTAAACTCAGATGAACGTCAATGGAGCTGGATGGATGAAGGTTTAAACTCCTTTTTACAATACATGGCAGAGCAGGAACTGGATTCGAACTTTCCTTCAAGACGCGGACCTGCGAAAAATATTGTTCCGTATATGAGTGGAGATCAAAAGTTTTTAGAGCCTATTATGTCGAACTCTGAAACCATTCATCAATTTGGGAATAACGCTTACGGAAAACCGGCCACAGGTCTTAATATTCTGAGAGAAGTCGTAATGGGAAGAGAATTGTTTGACTATGCTTTTAAAACCTATGCCAACAGATGGAAATTTAAACACCCAACTCCTGAAGATTTCTTTAGAACGATGGAAGACGCTTCGGCGGTTGATTTAGATTGGTTTTTCAGAGGATGGTTTTATTCTACAGATTTTGTAGATATCGGAATCAAAGAGGTAAAACAATACTATGTTTCCGAAACTCCGACTGCAGATATCAAAGATATTAAAGTGAAAAAAGGACGTTTTGGATTTGAAAAAGGACCTTTTGTATATTTAGTTGCCGGTGATAATGCCGAGGTAAACGCTTCGACTAAGAAACCACTAAAAGTAGAGGAGGTAAAACTATTGTCAGATTATGTGAGTCAAACCTTTACAGCAGAAGAAAAAGCAAGTCTGAAATCACCTAAATATTTCTATGAAGTAGAGTTTAGTAAACCGGGAGGAATGATCATGCCAATTTTGGTTGAGATTACTTACGAAGACGGAACAAAAGAGAATTATCAGTATCCGGCTCAGATCTGGAGAAAGAATAACGACACGGCTAAAAAAGTGTATGCAACTGAAAAAGCAATCAAGAGCATTCAGATAGATCCGAAATTAATGACCGCCGATATTGATGTTACCAATAATAGCTGGCCAAAAGTAGAAGAAAAATCAAAATTTGATTAGCAATAAATCAAAAAAAGTGCTGTCTCAAAATGAGGCGGCACTTTTTTTATAAAATAAAACTTCTTTTAAAAGGAATTACTTCTGTTTTTTCTGAAACTGCTCCAGCGGAGCAAAATCTTTATAGCAAATACAATTTACCAGTTTTAAGAAGCTCCAGCGGAGCGTAATTCTTTTAAGGTAGTTTCCCTTTTTTTAAGTAAATTTTAAAACCGTCCGTTATAAAATTTAATATCTTTGTGAACACAAAAATAAAAGATATGTTTGGTATAGGAGGAGGAGAATTAGTTTTTATACTTTTTATAGTGCTAATGCTTTTTGGTTCAGATAAAGTGCCTGAAATTGCCCGTACAATGGGAAAGGCCATGGCGCAATTAAAAAATGCTACTAATGATATTAAAAGTGAAATTCAAAAAGGAGCTGAGGCTAATGGTCTTGATTCCAGGTCACTTACGGATATAACGGGTAACATCAATGCACAAATTAATGACGCCAAAAGCAATCTGATGGGGGACTCCGCTAATTTATTGGGAGACACTACTACAGAAATAGACAAAGTAAAAGAAGATATCGATTCAATCTCAGGACCTGTAAAACGCCAAAGATAATATGCTTGAAAAAATACAAAAATTAGACACCGAGTTATTGGTGTACCTTAACGGTTTAGGTTCTGAAACATACGATAAACTTTGGCTGATTATTACCAGTCAGTTAAATTGGACACCTCTTTTTCTGTTGTTTTTTTATTTGATGTACAAGAAGATAGGGGGGGAAACAAACTTTGTATGTGATCCTTTTTATTGCCGTGCTAATCACTTTTACAGATCAGGTTACCAATTTGGTTAAATACACGGTTCAGCGACTACGACCATGTAATAATCCTGATATCAACACTATTATTCGAGTGGTACAAACCCGAAAATCATTTAGTTTTTTCTCCGGACATGCAGCCAACACTATGGCGGTAGCGACCTTTTTATATTTCGTTTTAAGACGTCGTATTAAGTTTTTGGGATTTATATTCCTATGGCCTTTAATCTTTGCTTATAGCCGAATTTACTTAGGATTACACTACCCGGGAGATATCTTAACCGGTTATTTCTTTGGAGCCCTTTTCGGATCCTTACTTTATTTGGTATACCGCAGGTTAAAACCACAATACTTCCCAGGATAGGTTTTTTTGAAGGTCCTGAGGGGATAAGATACTAAGGTTCTAAGTTTTTATTTGAGAAAACTTAGAACCTTATTTGTTTAGTTTTTAATTACTTTGTTCAATTGTCTCCAGCTTCAGCTGGAGGTGAAATTGAATAGGAAAAAGGCTTTAGCCCAATGAAACAATGGCAAATAACATGCTTAAAGGTTCTGAGTTTCTAAGATACTAAGTTTTTATTTGAGAAAACTTAGAGCCTTAGCGCCTCAGTATCTTAGTATCTTAGTCTCTCTTTAAAGTATCCTGCTAACCGTTAATCCATCACGAATAGGTAATAAAACCGTTTCGACTCTAGGGTCGTTTTTCAAGAGTAAATTGTATTCTAAAAGAACTTTGGTGCTAACATCATTTGGATGAACCGGTTCCAGTATTTTTCCACTCCATAAAACATTATCCGATAAGATAATACCGCCTTTGTTCATTTTCGGAACGATCATTTCCCAATAATTGATATAATTTTCTTTATCGGCATCGATAAAAACCAAGTCAAATTTAACGTCCAAAGTTGGAATGATTTCAACAGCTTCTCCTAAATGTTGGAAAATTTGTTTTCCCCAAGGAGATGCATCAAAATATTTACGTTGAAAATCGACTAATTCTTCTTTGATGTCAATGGTGTGCAGCTGCCCGTTTTCCTGCATTCCCTCACACAGACACAAAGCGGCATAACCAGTATAAGTTCCAATTTCGAGAATGTTCACAGGGCGAATCAATTTGGAGAGCATGCTTAAAACACGACCCTGAAAATGCCCGCTAAGCATTCTTGGCAATAATATTTTCTGGTACGTTTCTTTATTTAGTTTAGCCAACAATTCCGGTTCGTTTTCAGAATGTTGCTCGATATAATCTTCCAGTTCTTGAGAAATAAAATGCATCTTGTAGTATCTTCTAATTTTGAATGTAAAAATACGAAAAATACTGGCTCCTTTTTGGGTATAAAAAAACCATTCGTTGTAGCGAATGGTTTTAGTTTCATAAAGTGAAGAGGCTATTTTTTCAAAGCCTCATTAACTTCTTTAGCTGTTTTTACCGTACCGTCTTTAGCAGCTTTAGCAGCATTTTCTACTTTTTCAGCGCCTTTTTTAGTAGCGTCTTTTACATCTTCTGCTGCTTTTTTGGTAGCTTCTTTTACATCTTCAGCAGCGCTTTCAGTTTTGCTTACTGCGCTATCTTTTACTTCTTTAATATCGGTAGTTAAAGAGTCAACTTTGTTTCCAAGAGTTAGTTCTTCCTCTGCAGGTTTTGGTTCCTTCTTTTCGCAAGATTGAACAGCGAATGCTAATAAAGCGATAACAGCCAGACTTAAGATTTGTTTTTTCATAAGAAATTGATTTTTTTAGATTGATTAAATTTAAAAGTTATAAAGCTGAAAAATAAAGATACACATTTTAAAATGATTGAGCTCTTTGTAAGATTACTTTCCTTTTGAGTGGAAGACAATTCTCGTGCCAAAGTTTTGAGTTTTGAAATGCTGAGCTATTTTTTTTATTCATTTTTAGAATAGAAAAGTATTTATTGTTTCATACTTTTATTTCACTGCTTTTAAATCGTTATTTAATCACTAATATAGTATCATTTTTCGCAAAATCAGTCAAAGTGATGTTGAAGATCACTGTTAATTCTTTCCCTGCCCTAACAACTCCAAGTGCTGCTGAAGGGGTGGTCATTTCAAAATCACTAAAAGTCATTCGGTTAGAGCCTTGCAGCGCAAAAGTACCGTCTTTATAGGCTGTTACTCTTATCTGAGTTTTAAAATCTTTACTAACACCCGCTATAGTGTAAGTTCCAATAAGATTCCAGGTGTTTTCGTTTACTTTTTCGGCAGATTTTAGAGCGTATTTAATGTTTTTATGGTCATCGGTTTCCAAAGCTTTATAAGCAACATCGTCCATGCTGCCTTTGCCGCTTTTTAAGCTCTCAGCTGATAAGGAAACGGTCAGGTTTTTTATATCTGTAATTTTCGAATCTGTAACAGTTAAGAAAGCACTTCCCACTCCGTCTGAAGATTTCATCGTCCAATCGTGTATGTTGGAAGTTCCTGCAACTTCAAAGGCTGATTTTGATAAACTATATCTTTTTTGTGAGTTTACTTGTAAAGATAACATCAGTACTGCTGCTAATAAAATAGATTGGATCGTTTTCATTTGTATAGGTATTTGTTAAATTTTAAGATCAGTTTGCGGTTCAGTTGATTTTTGATAATGAGTTACTGTCTTTTTCTTATGTCAAATTTATTACGAACGAATAGCAAAAGACCTGATAAAAATCATGGTTAGGTTTTTATTTAAAGCGTATATATTGAGAGAAAATACATTTTCTGAGAAATGTTTTAAAAAGTGATTAACTTTGCAACATGCAAATGGAGAAAAAAGATATAAGAGCCTTAACAAAAGATCAGCTTCGCGATTTTTTTGTCGCTAATAATGACAAAGCCTTTCGCGGAAATCAAGTCTACGAATGGTTATGGAGTAAAGGAGCACACAGTTTTGAAGACATGACCAATGTTGCCAAAACAACTCGTACGATGCTAGAGGAAAATTTTGTAATCAATCATATTAAGGTAGATACCATGCAGCGCAGCAGTGACGGAACCGTAAAAAATGCCGTTCGTCTGCATGATGGTTTAGTGGTAGAGTCCGTATTGATTCCTACAGAAACCAGAACAACAGCCTGCGTTTCAAGTCAGGTTGGGTGTAGTCTGGATTGTAATTTCTGTGCCACTTCACGATTGAAAAGAATGCGAAACCTGGAACCGGGAGAAATCTACGATCAGATTATTGCGATAGACAAAGAGAGTCGATTGTATCACAATCATCCGCTTTCGAATATTGTTTTTATGGGAATGGGTGAGCCTTTGATGAATTACAATAACGTCATCAAAGCTATTGATATGGTTACCTCGCCGGAAGGATTAGGGATGTCGCCCAAACGTATTATGGTTTCGACTTCCGGAATTCCGAAGATGATTAAAAAAATGGCCGATGATGATGTAAAATTCAAACTGGCAGTTTCTCTGCACTCGGCTATTGATGATGTACGAGCACGAATCATGCCTTTCAGTAAAAATTTTCCGTTAAAAGATCTGCGTGAAGCTTTGGAATATTGGTATAGAAAAACTAAAAGTAAAATCTCGTACGAATATGTAGTCTGGAAAGGAATCAATGACGATAAAGCTTCGATTGATGCTTTGGTGAAATTTTGTAAATATGTTCCGTGTAAAGTCAATTTAATTGAATACAATCCAATTGATGATGGCGAGTTTCAACAAGCTTCAGAAGAATCGATTCTGGCTTATATAAAAGCATTGGAAAATATCGGAGTAGTGGTAAAAGTACGCCGAAGCAGAGGAAAGGATATTGATGCTGCCTGCGGACAATTGGCCAATAAAGAAGGATAAATAATGTTTTGCAGTTTTGTGCTGCAAACGAACAGCTTAATAAATTTTTAAAGATGCCTTGTTCTTCAAGGCATTTTTTATAGAGCATTGCCTGAGAGCGGACACTTTTGTTGATAACGAATTCAAATTGAGACAGAAGAAAGTTTTCGGTCCGTTTTTTTACATTAGCATTTAAATTATTGATATACTAATGTAAAATACATCGTATTTTTTTATTTAAAATAGTATATTTGGGATCGAAATGAATATTACTTCTCAAATAAAACAGCCCATCTTTAACGAGATGGAACTTTTTGAAAAAAAGTTCCATGAATCGATGACCTCAAAGGTGGCTTTATTGAATCGTATTACCTATTATATCGTAAACCGAAAAGGAAAACAAATGCGTCCGATGTTTGTTTTTCTAACCGCTAAAATGGTTTCTGAAGGTATTGTAAACGAAAGAACCTATCGCGGAGCTTCTGTAATCGAACTTATTCATACCGCTACTTTGGTACACGATGACGTGGTAGACGATAGCAATCGCCGTCGCGGATTTTTCTCAATCAATGCGCTTTGGAAAAATAAGATTGCCGTTTTGGTAGGAGACTATTTGTTGTCAAAAGGACTGTTACTCTCTATCGATAATGGTGATTTTGATTTGCTCCGTATCATTTCTGTAGCCGTTCGCGAAATGAGCGAAGGTGAATTGCTTCAAATTGAGAAAGCAAGAAGACTGGACATCACCGAAGAAGTATATTACGAAATCATCCGAAAGAAAACAGCAACGCTTATTGCAGCCTGTTGTGCACTTGGTGCAAAATCGGTAATTGAAGATGATGCTCAGGTCGAAAACATGAGAAAATTTGGCGAGCTGATCGGAATGGCTTTTCAAATCAAAGATGATTTATTTGATTACAGCGAAGAAGCTATCGGTAAACCAACCGGAATCGATATTAAAGAGCAAAAAATGACTTTGCCTTTAATTCATGTTTTAAATACTTGTACCCCGCAAGAAAAAAAGTGGTTGATAAACTCCATCAAAAACCACAATAAAGACAAAAAACGTGTCAAAGAAGTTATCGCATTTGTAAAAAGCAATAATGGGTTGGCTTACGCCGAACAAAAAATGGTGCAATTTCAGCAGGAAGCACTTTTGCTACTGGATAATTTTTCAGATTCTGAGTTTAAAGATGCCCTTGTTTTAATGGTAAACTACGTTATTGAAAGAAAAAAATAGTTTTTTTAAATTAGATAATTAGAAAATTTGTTAATTAGATAATTGATTTACTTTGTTGTAAATGAATGGTTTAATTGTGTTTTTTCGGAATTTGTAATTTTTTTATTGATTTTTTTTTCCATTCTCATGCAACCATTTCAAAACGTTATGCGTCTATGCTAATAGAAGTCTGTTACTAAACCAAAACCAACCGCTTATTAATGAAAATTATTCATTTACATCAGGAAGAAACCGAAATTATAAAGTTGGCTGTCGAGAATAATCGGCAGGCGCAACAACAAATTTACAGTCGGTTTTCTTCAAAAATGTTAAGTGTTTGTCGACAGTATATAAAAGACATTCAATTGGCTGAAGATGTGATGATAACTGCCTTTATGAAAGTGTTTACCAATTTAAGCAGATTTGAGCACAAAGGAAGTTTTGAAGGTTGGGTCAGGCGGATTATGGTGAACGAATGTATTTCGTATTTAAGAGTTCATAAAAAAGTAAAGTTTAGTGAAGAAGAAATTTATATCGAAGAGAGTTTCAATGCCATTGACAGTCAGTTTTCGATCGATCAGATTCAGTTCTTAATTGATGCTTTACCGGAAGGTTACAGAATGGTTTTTAACTTATACGCCATAGAAGGATACAAACACAATGAAATTGCCAAGATGTTAGGGATTAACGAAGGAACATCAAAATCGCAATTATCGCATGCCAGAAAAATGCTGCAAACACAAATTAATAGTCTAAAAAAACAAGATAATGGAACCGAATAATTTTGAAAAGGATTTCCGTGAAAAACTAAATCAACGTAAAATTGAACCAAGTGATAAAGCCTGGGATCGATTGGATGCCATGTTGAGCGTCGCTGAAGAAAAGAAAACTATTGCTCTTAGTTCACGACAAGCCGGGAAAAAGAAATGGATGTATGTTGCTGCAAGTATTGTTGGTTTTTTATTGGTTGGAATGTTCTTTTTTAACCAAAAGAAAAATACAGATGTAACACCAAAAGACATCATAGTGGTTAAGGAAGATGCAAAGAAAGATTCGGTTGTACAGCCAGCTTTAGATACCAATATAGCTGTTGAAGAAGCAGTAGCAGTTTCAGAAGAAAAAGCAATTAAAAAGTCAGTTCAACAAGAAGAGCATCAGGAATCAAAATCGAATAAAATCATTACAAATAAATCCAATGCAATAGCGGAGTCTTCAATCATCATCAAAAACAATCCTGAAAAACAATCAATCAATCTACAGCCTTTAATGGCTAAAAATCCTGAAAAAGAAACGGTAGATCAGTTGCTGGGAACAGCTGAAAAAGTAATCGTCGCTGAGAATGCTGTCAAGCCAAAATCAAAAGTAAAAATCAATGCCAATGATTTACTTCAACAGGTCGATGGTGAATTAGAGCAGTCGTTTCGCGAAAAGGTAATTACAAAAGTCAATAAAAATTACCAAACGGTAAAAGTGGCTTTGGCTAATCGAAATCAGCAGGAATAAAGTTTCCAACTCCAATCAGGAACGTGCTGTTGGAGAAAATCAAAAATTAAAGATCAAAAAAATAATTCCGAGAGTAGTCGGGCAGGCTTTTAGTGCCAATTTTCAACCCAATTATAAATAATAATTGTTTGCCATTCACATCTCACATTTTACATTTTACAATTAGAAAAAAAACATCAATCAACAATCAAAATTTTAAAAAAAAACAGTCATGAAAAATTTTACCATTCACCTCGTTATCCTTGTCTTTTTATTTGTAAGTAAAGTTATGGGGCAGGAAACTTTTGAATCAAAAGCGAGAAAAATTGCCAACAAAATAGAGAAAGTTACGAAAGAGGAAAAAGAAGCTTTGAAAGAAGAAATTGAAGCAATTAATGTTCAGTTGTCTGAAGGGAAAATCACTCAGGAACAAGCAGACAAGCGTAAAAAAGAATTAGCAGAAGCCAGAGCGATTATTATTGAAGAAAAAGTAACACTGGCGCAAAATGAGTTAAATGATTTAGTACAGCAAAAAGTAGACGGAAAAATCAAGGAAGGAAATTATAAAAGTGGACGTGCTTTGATTGTTCATTGGAATGACATAGAATGGAATGACAATAATAAAAAAAGAAAAGATTCTATACGCGGCGAAAGAAGAACGACATCACAGTTTGTATTTGCAGCAGGTTTGAATAATATGATGGTTGATGGTAAATTGCAGGATGCTAAATATAGGTTTACAGGATCGCATTTTTACGAATGGGGATTTACCTATAACACCAGGTTAATGAAAAACGATAATTTGTTACACGCTAAATACGGATTGTCTTTAATGTATAATAATATTCGCCCGAGAGATAATAAATATTTTGTAGTCAATGGAAACCAGACAGAATTGCAAACCAATGCAATCCATTTAGAGGAATCCCGTTTTAGAAATGTGTACATCGCGGTGCCAGTTCATTTAGAGTTTGATTTTTCAAGACCAAAAGTGAGTAATGGAAAAACGTACTTTAGAACACATGATAGTTTTCGCTTTGGAATTGGAGGTTATGCGGGGGTCAATGTAAAATCCAAACAAATTCTAAAATACGATCAGGACGATTTAGATTATAAGACAACTATAAAAGGAGATTATAATGTGGATAATTTTATTTACGGATTGAGTTCTTACATTGGTTATAAAGAAATGAGTTTGTATTTGAAATACGATTTAAACCCATTGTTTAGGAATAATACTGTGAAAGAAAATAATATTTCATTGGGATTAAGATTTGATTTTAATTAAGAATACAATTGATTAGTTAGTAGAAAGAGCGCTTCGAAAGAGGTGCTTTTTTTTATTTAAAATTGCCCAATTTCATGGGGGATTTGTGTAATTTTACATCCTTCAAATTTTATAAATATTTTACGTTTTGATTTCACAAAGTACGATTGATGCTGTTTTTGATGCTGCTCGGGTAGAGGAGGTTATTGGTGATTTTGTTAATTTAAAACGAGCCGGAAGTAACTTTAAAGGACTAAGTCCGTTCTCAGATGAACGCTCTCCATCGTTCATGGTTTCGCCTGCAAAGGGAATCTGGAAAGATTTTAGTACGGGAAAAGGAGGTAATTCAGTTAAATTTCTGATCGAACATTCACAGTTTACCTATCCGGAAGCCATTCGATATCTGGCCAGAAAATACAATATAGAGATTGAAGAAACAGAACAGACGGATGCTGAAAAAGCAATGACAGATGTTCGCGAAAGTATGTACCTGGTTTCGGAATTTGCGAAAGACTATTTTAATAAAACGCTTTTAAATTCAGAAGAAGGAAAAGCAATAGGACTTTCTTATTTTAAAGAAAGAGGTTTTACCAATGAAACCATCAAAAAATTTAGTTTAGGATATTCACCTGAAACCTGGGATGCTCTTACCAAAGAAGCTCTGGGTAAAGGATACAAATTGGAATTTCTGGAAAGTACCGGTTTGACCATTCCAAGAGAAGACCGTCCGTTTGACCGTTTCAAGGGGCGTGTGATGTTTCCCATAGAAAGCATGTCCGGGCGTGTTTTGGGTTTTGGAGGGCGTATTCTGACCAATGATAAAAAAGCTGCTAAATACTTAAACTCCCCTGAGAGTGATATCTACCATAAAAGTAAAGTGCTTTATGGAATTTTTCAGGCGAAACAGGCTATTGCGAAACAAAACAACTGTTATCTGGTTGAAGGTTATACGGATGTAATTCAGTTTCATCAGGCCGGAATCGAGAATGTGGTAGCTTCATCAGGAACCGCTTTAACACCGGACCAGATTCGTCTGATCAACCGATTAACGAGAAATATAACCGTTTTATTTGATGGAGATGCTGCAGGATTGCGTGCTTCTGTTCGCGGGATCGATTTGATTCTGGAAGAAGGAATGAATGTAAGAGTTTGTGCTTTTCCTGATGGGGAAGATCCGGACAGTTTTGCGCGAAAAAATTCGCACGATGATCTGGTTGCTTATTTAGAAGAAAACAGCAAAGATTTTATACAGTTTAAAGCCTCTCTCCTAATGAAAGAAGCGAAAAACGACCCTATAAAAAAGGCTGATTTAATTCGGGATATGGTCAATAGTATCTCGAAGATTCCGGATCGTATCCAACGCGAAATTTATACTCAGGAATGTGCCCGAATCATGGATATTTCAGAGCAGGTATTGGTGAGTACTCTGGCGCAATTAATTCAAAAAGATCTTGCAGAAGCAGGCAAAAAGCAAAAGCAGGAGCAAAGACCCTTTGAAGTACACAGGAATCAGCCTGCAAAACAGACCGGTTATTCAGGAGGCGATCCCGAAGACCCAAGGACAGGACCACCTGAGGATTATTATCCGGGAGAACCATCGTATGCACAAGAGCCGACGGAGAAAGTTGATATTTTATACCGTTTAGAACGAAAAGTAATTGAGATTTTATTGCTTTATGGTGATAAAACGGAGGAGTTCGAAGATGTACTTTTAAAAACGAATGAAGAGGGCGAAGTAATAATGGTCTCTGAAATGAAAAATTATAAAGTCTATCAGCGTATTTATTTGAGTTTGCAGGAAGATGAGGTAGAACTTTCTAATAATTTGTTCCGTGATATTTTTACAGACTTAATCGGGTTTTACAATCAGAATGAAAAATTCAGTCTCGAACAATATTTAATGCGCCTGCAGCCTGATTTTGCTCAGGAAGTTACGGATATTTTAATGGAAGATGAAAGATTGGCTCTTCACGATTGGGAAGGACAGAATATTTTTTCAAAAATGAAGCATGAAACGATTGCACAATACGTTACTGAAACGATTATGTCAATGCGTTGGTTTTTGGTAGGCAAAATCATTGATGAATTAAAAAGCTCTATAAAACCTGATAATTCAGATAATACAGAGCTTTTGTCTATGGTTGTCGATTACTCAAAATTAGTTAATTCATTCGCGAAAAAACTAGGAAGAGTAATGTCGCGATACCATTAAATAATTTCTAAAGTCTTAGCTTTGTTTACTAAGTCAACTAAATTAGTAACATTTAATTTAGTCAATAATCTTAATTTGTAAGTACTGATTGTTTTTTCGTTCAGGTTTAAGATTTTAGAGATTTCATTGTTCTTTTTACCATCGCTTAAATAACGTAAAACTTCGATCTCACGATTTGAAAGTTTTCTGTACAAACGCTCACTTTTGCTTTGTTTAGCAATAAGGGCCATGTTTTTACGTACGGTTTCGTTGATGATAATTTTTCCTTCGTGTACCTTAATAATAGAAATACCTAAAGTCTCAAGTTTTTCTGTTTTGTGTACATAACCGGAAACTCCTGCTTTAATAGCATTTGGAGCATACATTTGTTCAGCGAGGTCACTAAAAATTACAATTTTTGTTTTTGGGAAATTCTTCAGGATGGATTTTACTTCGAAGATACTTGAAAGTCCTTCCAGTTCTAGGTCTAGAATCAGGATATCGATTTCTTTCGTCTGAAGGATATCTCTAACCATTGAAAAATTGCCTACGTTGGCAACAATTGAAATTTGATCGTGGTCTTTAAAATAAGACTTAACGCCAAAGTGAGTCACAGGATGATTGTCTGCAAGACATACTTTAATCATAATTTTTACCTTTTTTAGAATTGTTCATGTTTTTGGAACTGTAAAATTAATAAATAAATTCTGTAATTAATTGCAGACAAATGTTAAAAAGTATTATTTTAACGTTTTTGGTATAATGCAGACCGGAATTGGATCCATTTTGTGCTTGTTGCTGGTGTTTAAACGTTTATAAATTTCGAAGACAATTTTCTCTCTCTCACTAAAGTCAGCCCCCGTATTTCCTGACTCCGAGGCTAGCATTGCCCATTCAAGTTCGTCATAACTGGCGCCTAATTGATCCTCATCAGTGCGATTATCGCCAAATAATCCATCTGTAGGTGCTGCGCTTAAAATTGACTCCGGAATTGTTAAAAATGCCCCTAAAGCATATACATCTGATTTCATTAAGTCGGCAATTGGACTTAAATCGACACCTCCGTCTCCATATTTAGTGTAAAATCCTACTCCAAAATCTTCTACTTTGTTTCCTGTCCCCGCTACAAGCAAACCATGAATTCCTGCTAAATAATATAAAGAGGTCATTCTTAAACGGGCACGTGTATTGGCCAGTGATAAATTTACTTTTGCTTCATCATCCGTTTGCGGTACAGCGCTTTTGAAAGCTTCAAAAGTGGCGGTTAAATCCGTTTCTACGCTTGAAACATTTGGAAAACGTTTCTTTAACTGCTCAATATGTTCTCTTCCTCTTGAAACCTGATTAGCAGCCTGATGAATTGGCATTTCAACACATAAAACGGTTAAGCCGGTTTGTGCACACAAGGTAGAAGTTACTGCAGAGTCAACTCCGCCTGAAATACCAATTACAAAACCATTAACTTTTGCTCGGGTTGCATAATTTTTTAACCACTCTACAATGTGGGCGTTTACTTTTTCTGTCTGAATAGTGCTTTTTTTAGCCATAATAGTTCAAGATTTAAGATGCAGGGATGTATATTTGCACAAATATTTTTAAGCATAGTTTGTTTAAAATATGAGCAACACAAATCTAATTAAAATAAAATGAAAATATATCGCTTAGCAGTGGTTCTGTGCTTGTTTTTTTTGTCTTGTGACCAGAAAACCAAAGTCGAAAAAGCAGTAGAAGAAATTCCGGTAGACATTAAAGTAGAGCGTTTTGATAAGGTGTTTTTTGAGACCAAACCGGAGGATTTGGCTAAAGTAAAAAAACAGTATCCTTTCTTTTTTCCGGCAGGAAATGATGATAATGTCTGGCTTAAGAAAATGCAGGATCCGATCTGGAAAGAAGTTTATACCGAGGTTCAGAAAAAATACAGCAATTTTGAACCTGTACGTGAAGAATTCAATGCGCTTTTTCAGCATGTAAAATATTACTTCCCTAAAACGAAAACGCCAAAAGTTATCACTGTAATTGGGGAAATGGATTATAATGCCAAGGCTATATATGCAGACACTCTGGTAATTGTAGCGTTGGAATTGTATTTGGGGAAAGATCATAAATTTTATGAATTCCCAAATTATCTAAAGCAAAATTTTGAAGAGAAACAAATTATGCCCGACGTGGTTTCGAGTTTCGCTTATCGAAATATCCCGGCATTTCGGGATAAAAACTTGGTTTCTCAAATGATTTTTGAAGGGAAACAATTGTATGCTAAAGATTTGTTGTTGCCCAATTATACCGATGCTGAAAAAATAGGTTATACACCTGAACAAATAAAATGGAGTCAGGAAAATGAAGCCTATATGTGGCGCTATTTTATTGAAAGCGAAATGCTGTACAGTGATGATCCGAAATTAACTACCCGATTTATAGTGCCTGCTCCGTTTTCTAAATTCTACTTAGAAATTGACAACGATTCTCCGGGAAGAATAGGCGCCTGGTTAGGATGGCAAATTGTACGGTCGTATATGAAGAATAATAACGTAACTTTGCCGGAATTATTAAAAACAGAAGCAAAGGTAATCTTTGAAAAGTCAAAATATAAACCTAAGAAATAATGTCAAATACAATAAAATCAGAAATTAAATTCAATATAGAATTAGACGAAAACCGTGTTCCGGAAAGATTATCATGGACGGCAAAGGACGGTGGAGTAGAAGCAGAAGAAGCAAAAGCAATTATGCTGTCAATTTGGGACAGTAAAGCGAAAGAAAGTATGCGTATTGATTTGTGGACCAAAGATATGCCGGTAGACGAAATGAAAATTTTCTTTCACCAGACTTTGGTGGCTATGGCGGATACTTTTAAACGTGCCACTGACGACGAAAAAATGTCAGATACCATGAAAGATTTTTGTGATTATTTTGCAGAGAAACTGGAGTTGACGAAATAGTAGTTAAGATTCCAATATAAAAAAACCCAAATTCCAATAGCAAAACTTGGAATTTGGGATTTTTTATTTTTTTTGTATCCTTTTATTGGAATTTAAAATTCTGAGTTGTTTTTAAAAACCTCCTGATTTACTTCATCAATATAGGCTAAAAGGTCTTCTTTTCCTGTAGCTTCAGTAGAGGAAGTTACAAAGTATTGAGGCATTTCAGACCAGTTATTGGCAAACATTTGTTTTTTGTATGCTGCGACGTGAGAATCGATTTTTACTTTACTGATTTTATCCGCTTTGGTGAAAATGATGCAAAACGGTATTTCGCTTTCTCCCATGTATGACATAAATTCAATGTCAATTTTTTGTGCTTCATGGCGAATGTCAATTAAAACAAAAGCGCAAACTAATTGCTCTCGGGTTTCAAAATAATCCGTGATGAATTGCTGAAAAACTGATTTGGTTTTCTTAGATACTTTTGCATAACCATAACCCGGTAAATCGACCAAAAACCAATTGTTATTAATCTTAAAATGATTGATTAACTGTGTTTTTCCAGGTCGTCCTGATGTTTTGGCTAAATTCTTATGATTAGTAAGCATGTTGATCAAAGAGGATTTACCTACGTTTGATCTTCCGATAAAAGCATATTCCGGTAAAAAATCCTTCGGGCATTTTGATACTTCAGAATTACTTACAATGAATTCGGCGGTATTAATTTTCATGTTTTTTGTTTTTAAAACCTCCTAAAAGTCGAAAGTTAGATGCTATAAATTCTTTTTAACGAGCCATTCTTCCAGGATTTTGTTGAATTCCTGAGGATGTTCCATCATAGCAGCGTGTCCACATTTGTCTATCCAGTACAAAGTTGAATTAGGCAATAATTTATCAAATTCTTCGGCAACATTTGGGGGAGTAACGGCATCATTTTTACCCCAAATGATACAGGTTTCTGTGGTCATCTTTGGTAAATCTTTGGCCATATTATGACGAATAGCACTTTTGGCAATCGTCAAAGTTTTGATTAGTTTGATACGGTCATTAACGGTTGCGTAGACTTCGTCAATAAGCTCTGGTGTAGCAATTGCAGGATCGTAAAAAACATCTTCAGCTTTCTTTTTGATGTATTCGTAATCGCCTCTTTTTGGATAGCTATCACCCATTGCGCTTTCGTAAAGTCCTGAGCTTCCTGTGATTACCAGTCCGGCAACTTTTTCAGGATATAGCTTTGTGTGGTACAGTGCAATGTGGCCGCCTAAAGAGTTGCCTAATAGTATAACCTGATCAAATCCTTTAAATGTGATAAAGTCTTTTACATACTTGGCAAAGCTTTTTACGTTTGTTTTTAAAATGCTTTGAGTATAGATTGGCAAATCCGGGATCACAACTTTGTATCCTTTTGTTGGAAAATATTCGGCTACAGCATCAAAGTTACTAAGGCCTCCCATTAAGCCATGTAAAATAACGATAGGAGTTCCTTCTCCAGCTTCATAATAGCTGTATTTGCCTTCTTTTTTGTAGTGTTTGTCCATTTAATTTAATGCCAATTTCAATTTGGACAAATATAGGGTTTAATAAATAAAAAAGGATTTTTGCTGTCGTTTTTTAACTAGATAATTTTAGTATAATTTATAAGTGGTTAAAAATCAGGTGTAAGTGGTGTTGTTTGCCGATTTTTTTAATGTTAAGAAATCGGCAGAATAGCTAAATTTTTAAGAAAAATAGCGCTTAATTTTTTTGAATGATTAGTGTTATTGATAATTCGTTAATAATAAGTTAATGTATTGATATTCTATCGGTTATGCAAAGTGGGGTGTAAGTGGTTAAACTTATTAACAAAGTGGTACATTGTGGTAAAATGTGGTAATATTTTTTATATTTTTGTCCTATAACATATTAATGAATTTTCTTGAACACAATTGTTGGAACATATGAGTGTAAAGTCGATGCTAAAGGGAGGCTGATGTTGCCTGCGCCTTTGAAAAAGCAATTGACTTCCTCTCTTCAGAACGGATTTGTTTTGAAGCGTTCGGTTTTTCAACAGTGTTTAGAATTGTATCCAATGAGTGAATGGGATCTGATGATGCAAAAAATCAACAAGCTGAATCGCTTTGTGAAAAAGAACAATGATTTCATTCGAAGATTTACTGCAGGTGTGAAAGTGGTAGAGATTGATGCATTGGGACGATTACTGGTTCCGAAAGATTTGGTGACCTTTTCGGGTATTTCTAAAGATGTGGTTTTTTCATCTGCGGTTAATATTGTGGAGATTTGGGATAAGGATTTATATGAAAAATCAATAAGCGGCGAAGATATGGATTTTGCAGATTTAGCCGAAGAAGTAATGGGAAATATTAATGACGACGACAATGGAATATCATAATCCGGTTTTGCTTCATCCTACAGTTGATGGTTTAAATATTAAACCTGACGGCATTTATGTAGATGTTACGTTTGGCGGTGGGGGGCATTCAAAAGAAATTTTGAGACGATTAGGGCCAAACGGAAAATTATTTGCTTTTGATCAGGACGAAGATGCGCTTGCAAATGCATTGCCGGACGAACGGTTTACCTTAATTAATGAGAATTTCAGATTCATAAAAAGGTTTTTGCGTTTTCATGGTGTTAAAAGTGTAGATGGAATTTTGGCTGACCTGGGTGTTTCATCACATCAGTTTGACGTTCCGGAGAGAGGTTTCTCAACCAGATTTGATGCCGGACTGGATATGCGGATGAGTCAGAAAAATGATTTAAATGCTTATCGGGTGGTTAACGAATATGAAGAACAGGATTTACGTCGTGTTTTTTTTGATTATGGGGAGTTGAAGAACGCACCGGTTTTAGCAAGAACAATTGTAGAAGCTAGACAAGGTTACCCAATCAAAACGACAGATGAACTGAAAGAAGTTCTGGCAAAATATTTACCGGAAAGAGTTCGTAACAAGATATTGGCTCAGATTTATCAGGCGATTAGAATTGAAGTGAATCAAGAAATGGATGTTTTGAAAGAGTTTATCGAACAGTCGTTAGAAATTTTAAATCCGGGTGGAAGATTTTCTGTAATCTCTTACCATTCTTTAGAAGACAGACTGGTAAAAAGATTCATCAAAAACGGAATGTTTGAAGGAGAGCCTGAAAGAGATTTTTATGGAAACTTTTCAGTTCCGTTTAAAACGATAGGAAAACTGATTGTACCGGATGAGGCTGAGATTAAAATCAACAACAGAGCAAGAAGTGCTAAATTAAGAATTGCTGAGAAGATATAGTTTGTGAGATGTGAAATGTGAGTTGTGGCTTTGAAAATAAAACAATAAACGACTCAACGGTTAAACAATTAAACAGATTACTATAATATATAGGTAGAAAAAATGAAAAGTGGTGTATTTGATATATTAAAAGCAAGATTTCTGATCAACGATGATGCAGTAAAGAACTGGCGTTTCATTGTTTTTATTATTCTGCTTGCCATTTTGATGATCGCCAATACACAGCGCTACGAACAAAAGGTTTTTGAAATCGCAAAACTGAACAATGAAGTAAAAGAATTGCGATCTGAATTTGTAGACCGCCGTTCAGAGTTAATGAAGTTAAAAATGGAATCGACGATATCGGATAAAATGCTGGAGAAGAAAATTTTTCCATCCACAGTTCCTCCGATTAAAATAGAAGTAAAAAAAGAAGAAGAAAAAAGTTTCTTTAAAAGAATATGGCAGTAGAAGATAAACATATATCCTACAGAATTTACCTCGTAGCAGTTTTCATCTTTGTGATGGCAATTGCTATTGTTGTTAAGTTAACCAATATTCAATGGGTAGAAGGAGATTATTACAGAAAACTGGCGAAACAACGTACCGTTAGAAATTTTGTAATTCCGGCAAACAAAGGAAATATCTATTCGGCTGACGGAAGTTTATTGGCAACATCGATTCCGAATTATGAAATTCGTTTTGATGCTAAAGCGCCGAAAACGGAGACTTTTGAAAAATACGTAAAGGCATTATCCGATTCATTGGCTACCGTTTTAGACAGACCTGCAGGTTATTATCAGCAGGAATTAAGAAAAGCCAGAGCCAATAAAAATCGTTATTATCTGATTGCCCGCAATTTGAGTTATACCGAATATGTGAAAATTAAAGGTTTTCCTTTGTTCAATCTGGGGGCTTTTAAAGGGGGGATAATTGTTGAACAGGAAACCGTTAGAAAGCATCCGATAGGAAAAATTGCAGAGCGAACCATTGGTTACGATCGAATTGACCCTGCAACCGGAATCGAAGTTGGTAAAGGAATCGAATGGGCCTATAAAAGTTATCTGAACGGGAAAGACGGAAAAATTTTAAAGCAAAAAATTGCAAAAGGACAATGGAAGCCTATTCGGGATTTAAATGAAGTAGATCCTGTAGACGGTTATGATGTGATTTCGACCATTGATGTTTTTATTCAGGATATTGCACATCATGCTTTATTAAAGCAATTGGAAGATTACGAAGCCGATCATGGTTGTGTGGTGGTGATGGAGACTGAAACGGGGCACGTAAAAGCGATTTCAAATTTGGGAAGATCAGAAGACGGATCGTACTATGAAACTACAAATTACGCTATAGCCGAGTCTCATGAGCCAGGATCGACATTTAAATTGGTCGATTTAATGGCAATTTTAGAAGATAAAGTAGCTGATACAAGTACCGTTTTTGACAGTCACGGAGGAGAAATGAGGTATTACGGACGTGCTGTTCGTGATTCGCACAGAGGTGGTTACGGGAAAATTTCGCTGGCTCGTGGTTTCGAACTTTCGTCCAATACCGTAATGGTTCAGGCTGTGTATGACAATTACAAAAGCAATCCGTCAAAGTTTGTAAATCATATTAATTCGTACGGATTAAATAAAACATTAGGATTGCATTTTAAAGGAGAGGGAAGGCCATATATTCCACAACCCGGAGACAAACATTGGTCAGGAGTTTCACTTCCGTGGATGGCTTTTGGTTACGGAGTTTCGGTTACGCCAATGCAAACACTGGCGCTTTATAATGCCGTTGCAAACAATGGAGTGATGGTTAAGCCACAGTTTGTTTCGGAAATTAAAGAATGGAACAAAACGATTAATAAGTTTGAGGTAGAAGTGATCAACCCGAAAATATGTTCGCAGGAAACCATCGACAAAGTAAGAGCAGTATTGCTCAATGTGGTTAAAAAAGGAACAGGTTCCAAGCTGTATTCGAAAGATTTTTCGATGGCAGGAAAAACCGGAACAGCGCAGGTGAATTATGGTGGTAAAGAAGGAAAATCTGGTTTGTATTATGCCTCTTCCTTTGTGGGGTATTTTCCGGCTGAACATCCTAAATATTCTTGTATAGTAGTAGTGCATAAACCTAATACATCAAAAAACAATTATTATGGAGCAGATGTTGCCGGGCCGGTTTTTAAAAGAATCGCTCAAAAAATATTTACAGATGCGCCATCAACCAATAGAATAAAAAAACTGGATTCAAGAATTCCAAAACAAGATGACAGTTATAATAAATATACGGCAGAAGCCAATAAAAAAATAAATCAGGTTCCTAATTTAAAAGGTATGCCGGGTATGGATGCAGTGGCATTATTAGAAAACCTTGATTTAAAAGTGAGAGTTATCGGAGTAGGAAAGGTTAAAAAACAATCTATTCAACCCGGGCAGAATATTAGTAAAAACACAATCATAGTATTAGAATTATCGTGAAAATACTGAAAGACATATTATATAAAGTAGCGATTGAGTCTGTAACAGGTTCAACGGAAATCGATATACATAAAATTGATTTTGACTCGAGAAAAATTGAGGCAAATGATGTTTTCGTGGCTATTCGCGGATCACTTTCAGATGGTCATGATTATATTGAAAAAGCAATCAAATTAGGTGCAATTGCGATTATTTGCGATACGTTGCCTGAAAATATTGAAAAAGGAATAACCTACATAAAAGTAAAAGATACTAATGCGGCTCTGGCTTTTATGGCGGCCAATTACTTCGGAAATCCATCCGAAAAGTTAAAATTGGTTGGAGTTACCGGTACAAACGGAAAGACTACCATTGCATCATTGTTATTTCAGTTGTTTCAAAAAGCAGGTTTTAAAGTTGGTTTATTGTCAACCGTAAAAATCATGGTCGATGAAACTGAATTTCCTGCAACACATACCACTCCGGATTCGATTACGATCAATCATTATTTGAACGAAATGATCGAAGCGGGTGTTACGCATTGTTTTATGGAAGTGAGTTCACACGGAATTCATCAAAAACGAACAGAGGCGCTACATTTTGTTGGAGGAATTTTCACGAATTTGTCACACGACCATTTAGATTATCACCCAACTTTTGCGGAATACAGAGATGTGAAAAAATCGTTTTTTGATTCCTTGCCGAAAACAGCTTTCGTTTTGTCTAACATCGATGATAAAAACGGATCGGTAATGTTGCAAAATACAGTAGCCAGAAAGTTTACTTACGCTTTAAAAACCTATGCCGACTTTAAAGCACAGATTCTGGAGAGTCAGTTGTCGGGTTTGTTATTGAAAGTTAATGACAATGAAGTTTGGGTAAAGCTAATCGGAACGTTTAATGCTTACAATGTTTTGGCAATTTACGGAACGGCTGTAGAGTTAGGAATGGATAGTCTTGAAGCGTTGCGCTTACTGTCTGATTTAGAAAGTGTTTCGGGGCGTTTTCAGTATATCGTTTCAGAAGGAAATATTACAGCAATAGTTGATTATGCACATACTCCGGATGCTTTAGATAATGTTTTAAAAACGATTAATGATATCCGTACCAAAAACGAGCAGCTGTTAACAGTTGTTGGTTGCGGTGGAAACAGAGATAAAACCAAGAGGCCTATAATGGCAAAAATTGCTACAGATTTAAGTGATAAGGCCATTTTAACCTCAGATAATCCAAGAAATGAAGATCCTGAAGTGATTTTAGATGAAATGGAGAAAGGCGTTGAAGCTCACAATTATAAAAAAATATTGAGAATTTCAGATAGAAAACAAGCGATTAAAACGGCTTGTCAGTTGGCCCAGCCCAATGATATTATACTAATTGCAGGGAAAGGGCATGAAACGTATCAGGAGATAAACGGGGTACGTCATCATTTTGATGATATGGAAACGGTAAAGGAAATTTTAGAACAATTAGGAAAATAAAAGTTTAACCGGTGAATTGATTATTCGTTTAATCGAATAATTATTAAATCAAGAATAAACGAATAAACAAATCAACGATTAACCAAATAAACAAAGATATATGCTATACTATTTATTTGAATATTTAGACAAAACATTAGATGTACCGGGAACGGGAGTTTTTCAGTACATCACTTTCAGATCGGCTTTGGCATTTATGCTTTCGTTGCTTTTGTCAACGATTTACGGAAAAAGAATTATAAACTTTTTACGCAA
Organism: Flavobacterium sp. WG21; assembly: GCF_000335775.1. NCBI lineage: Bacteria > Pseudomonadati > Bacteroidota > Flavobacteriia > Flavobacteriales > Flavobacteriaceae > Flavobacterium > Flavobacterium sp. WG21. The sequence goes on along the minus strand of NZ_AMYW01000016.1, from coordinate 83,956 downwards.
TCAGCAAGTTGGTGAAACCGTTCGTGAGTTAGGTCTTGCAGGTCAAAATGAAAAAGCAGGAACTCCAACAATGGGAGGACTGATTATCATTTTTGCAACGCTGGTACCGGTTTTGTTATTCGCTCGTTTGCATAATATCTATATCGTATTGCTTATAGTAACGACGCTTTGGATGGGGAGTATTGGTTTTGTGGACGATTATATCAAAATATTCAAAAAGGACAAACAAGGACTTAAAGGAATTTTTAAAGTGATCGGACAGGTTGGTCTTGGAATCATTGTAGGATCTGTTTTGTATTTTAATCCTGCGGTAACTGTTCGAACCGATACAGGAAGAACTGATGTTTTTAAAACAGCTACGAACAATTCAACGATAGTTTTGCCGGCACCGGTAGAAGAAAAATCTACTGCAACGACAATTCCTTTTGTGAAAAATAATGAATTTGATTATGCTGAAATTTTAGCCTGGACAGGTGAAGGATATGAAAAATGGGCCTGGCTGGTTTTTATTCCGGTGGTTATTTTTATTATCACAGCAGTTTCAAACGGAGCTAATTTAACGGATGGTATTGATGGACTCGCGGCTGGGACTTCGGCGGTTTCGGTACTCGCACTCGGTATATTTACATTCGTTTCCGGGAATATTATTTTCTCCAACTATCTCAATATAATGTACATCCCCAATTCGGGAGAAATGACCGTGTTTATATCCGCATTTGTGGGAGCTTTGATTGGATTTCTTTGGTACAATTCATTTCCGGCATCTGTATTTATGGGAGATACAGGAAGTTTGACCATTGGTGGAATTATAGCGGTTTTAGCCATTGCCGTTCGTAAAGAGATATTAATTGTTCTATTCTGCGGAATTTTCCTTGCCGAAAGTGCTTCCGTAATTATTCAGGTCACTTATTTTAAATATACGAAAAAACGTTTCGGAGAGGGACGAAGAATTTTCCTGATGTCCCCTCTGCATCATCATTATCAGAAAAAGGGATATCATGAAAGTAAGATTGTGACCCGTTTCTGGATTGTTGCTGTAATGTTAGCCATATTGTCAATCGTTACTTTAAAACTAAGATAGTTTTGAATTAAAAATTGAGAATTAAAAATTAAAAGTTCTTAGAAATGAAAGAAAATATTATTCAGGATAAATCCTTTCTTTTCGCGGTTAGAATTATCAATTTATATAAATATCTGACGGCCGAAAAGAAAGAGTTTGTTTTGAGTAAGCAGATTCTAAGATGTGGGACTTCTATAGGAGCCAACATCGAAGAATCAATCGGGGGACGTTCTGATAAGGAGTTTCTGTTTAAACTGGAAATCTCATATAAAGAAGCAAGAGAAACAATTTATTGGTTGAAACTCTTGAAAGCAACGGATTATATTTCTGCAGTTGAATTCGAAAGCATTCATAAGGAAGCAGAGGAAATATGTAAAATATTAGCGAAAATTATATTAACCTTAAAAGGGAAAAATGCAAATAATTAGAGGTCTTGAGTATAGCAGATTTTTAATTTTTAATTCTCAATTTTTAATTTTATAAAGTATGAGGTTAGTGGTTTTAGGCGGAGGAGAAAGCGGTGTAGGTACTGCTATTCTCGGAAAGAAAAAAGGATATGATGTTTTTGTATCAGATTTTGGAAAGATAAAAGAGAGTTACAAAGAAGTTCTTATCATTAATAAAATTCCCTGGGAAGAAGAACAGCATACCGAAGATCTGATCTTAAATGCTGATGTGGTTATGAAGAGTCCGGGGATTCCTGAAAAGTCACCAATTGTAAAGAAGTTGGTAGCAGCGGGAGTAAAAGTGATTTCGGAAATAGAATTTGCAAAACCTTTTACAGAAGCATTGACTATTGGAATCACAGGCAGTAATGGAAAAACGACTACCACTATGCTGACCCATTATTTATTAAAATCAGCAGGTTTGAATGTAGGTTTGGGAGGGAATATAGGAAAGAGTTTTGCCTGGCAGGTAGCCGAGAATAAATACGATGCATACGTTCTTGAATTAAGCAGTTTTCAGTTAGACGGAATAATAGATTATAGACCCGATATTGCGATCATAACCAATATCAGTCCCGATCACCTCGATAGATATGAATATAAATATGAAAATTATATCAATTCGAAATTTCGAATAACGATGAACCAGACCGAAAGTGATTATCTCATTTACGATGCAGATGATGAAGCAAGTGTAGAATGGTTAAAAAACAACAAAACAAAAGCAAAATTAATTCCTTTCTCATTGACGAAATCATTCGATGAAGGAGCTTCTATAAATAACAACAAAATGGAAATAAAGATCAACCAAGAAGAGTTTACAATGGACACAGAACACATTGCGTTAGAAGGAAAACATAACATGAAAAACGCAATGGCAGCAAGCTCTGTTGCGAAATTGATGCAAATTAGAAATGCAACAATTCGCGAAAGTTTATCTAATTTTCAGGGTGTTGAACACCGTTTAGAAAAAGTACTTAAAATTCAGAATGTACAATATATCAATGATTCAAAAGCAACAAATGTTAATGCGACTTTCTTTGCTTTAGACAGTATGAACGTTCCAACAGTCTGGATTGTTGGTGGAGTAGATAAAGGAAACGATTACAACGAACTGATGTCATTAGTTCGCGAAAAAGTAAAAGCTATTATTTGCCTTGGAATTGATAATCATAAAATTATCAGCGCCTTCGGAAATGTGGTTGACATCATGGTTGAAGTAAATAATATGAACGATGCTGTAAAAACAGCACAGCGTTTAACAGAAAAAGGTGATGCTGTTTTATTGTCTCCGGCCTGCGCAAGTTTCGATTTATTCGAAAGCTACGAAGACAGAGGAAGGCAGTTTAAGCAAGCGGTGCACAATTTGTAAAAAAAAATGTTTCAAGTTTCAGGTTTCAAGTTTGAATTCTGAAGCTTGAAACCTGAAACGAGAGAAACCTGAAATAAAAGATTATGAAAGAGCTGGTGAACAAATTAAAAGGAGACAGGGTAATATGGTCATTCGTGGCTTTATTGGCATTGTTTTCGTTTATGCCTGTTTTTAGTGCGAGTAGTAATCTGGCCTATATAGGTCATGGAACTGGAAATACATTAGGTTATTTAGTAAAGCATTTGGCTCACGTTTGTATTGGTTTCCTAATCATTTACTGGGTACATCGCGTGCCGTATCATTATTTCAGGGCGATTTCGAAAATTGCACTGCCTATTGTGTGGTTTTTGCTGCTTTATACCTTGTTGAAAGGAACTGTTATTGCAGGTGCAAATGCGAGCCGTTGGATTCAGGTTCCTTTTATCGGAATTACGTTTCAAACGTCGACCTTGGCGGCCAGTATATTGTTCATATTTGTGGCGCGTTATCTGTCGAAAACGAAAGAAGAAAATGAACCTTTTCAGGTATCGCTGATACAGCTTTGGCTGCCGGTTTTTATAACACTGGCACTTATTTTACCGGCGAACTTCTCAACCACCGCGTTGATTTTTGCAATGGTAATTATGCTGACATTTATTGGCAGGTATCCATTAAAATATATTGGTTTTATCATTGGTTCCGGAATTGCAATGTTTGCGTTCTTCCTTTTGGTTGCAAAAGCATTCCCGGATTCCAGATTCTTTAGCAGGGTTAGTACTTGGGGAAGTCGTATCGAAAACTTTACCACCGATAAACCGGATGAAGATGATTATCAGATTGAGAAAGCAAAAATTGCAATCGCATCAGGGAGATTAGGAGGAGTAGGTCCGGGGAAAAGCGTTCAGAAAAACTTTTTGCCACAGTCTTCTTCCGATTTTATCTATGCGATTATTGTAGAAGAATACGGTTTAGTAGGTGGGGTAGCAATATTGATTTTGTACTTATTGTTATTGTTCCGATTTGTGATCGCCTCACATAAGGCCAATACATTATTTGGAAAGCTCGTCGTCGTCGGACTCGGGTTTCCGATGATCTTTCAGGCAATGATCAATATGGCTGTTGCAGTGGAGTTGCTTCCGGTAACAGGGCAAACACTTCCGTTGATTAGTAGTGGAGGTAGTTCGATTTGGATGACCTGTTTCTCTCTCGGAATTATCATTAGTGTGACAAAAAAAGAAGAAGAAATTGCCGAAGAACAGGAAGAAAAAGAAAGAAGAAGAGAAGCTCTTCAAAGATTAATTGATAAAGAATTAGCAGAAGAAGATCTGCCTGCTGATGAAAAGATATACGAAGAAGAGGGAATGTATTCCATTGAAGACAATTCCAGAAATCCGATGAATGCAGTTTTAAATAAATAAGTATAGAGCGGAGAGAATAGAAGCAAGATAATAGAAGAAAGAGAATTGAGAAATAGGTTGAGAAGTATTGAGAGAATTCATAACTCACAACTCATAACTAAAAAAAAACATGACAAAATATAAATTCATATTAAGTGGTGGTGGTACAGGAGGACATATCTATCCTGCAATTGCTATTGCGAATGAATTAAAATTACAATTCCCTGACGCTGAATTTCTTTTTGTAGGTGCCAAAGATAAAATGGAAATGCAGAAAGTGCCGCAGGCAGGTTATGAAATCAAAGGACTTTGGATTGCAGGTTTGCAAAGAAAACTTACGTTGCAAAATTTAATGTTTCCGTTAAAATTGGCAAAAAGTTTGCTGGAGTCACGACGAATCATAAAACAATTTAAGCCAAACGTTGTAATTGGTACCGGAGGTTTTGCCAGTGGACCTTTATTAAAGGCAGCAGGCTCGGCCGGAATTCCAACAGTCATTCAGGAACAGAATTCGTTTCCGGGAATTACGAATAAATTGCTAAGCAAAAAAGCCAATGCAATTTGTGTAGCTTATGATCATCTGGAGCGTTTTTTTCCAGAAGAGAAAATTGTTTTAACCGGAAACCCGGTTCGTCAGGATTTGATTGATATTGACAGTAAGCATGAAGAGGCGATTGCTTTTTATGGACTAGATCCGAATAAAAAAACATTGTTGGTTTTAGGAGGGAGTTTAGGAGCGAGAAGAATCAATCAGTTAATCGAAAAAGAATTGCAAAATTTTCTTTCGCAGGACGTTCAGATAATTTGGCAATGCGGGAAGTTGTATTTTGAAGAATATAAAAAATACAATCAGCAAAATGTTAAGGTGGTTGATTTTATTGAAAGAATGGATTTTGTATACGCTGCTGCTGATGTAATCATTTCACGTGCCGGAGCCTCATCGGTTTCCGAATTGTGTATTGTAGGGAAACCGGTTATATTTATTCCGTCGCCGAATGTTGCTGAAGATCATCAGACAAAAAATGCGCAAGCAATTGTAGATGCAAAAGGAGCTATTTTGTTGAAGGAATCAGAATTGGATAATGAATTTAGTATTGTTTTTGAAGCCTTGCTTAAAGATGAAGGAAAGCAAAAACAATTAAGTGCAAATATTAAAAAACTGGCAAAACCAAAAGCAACACAGGATATTGTAGCTGAGATTGTGAAGCTGATTTAGCTGTAGGCTATAGGCAGTAAGCTTTAAGCTTGCCCTAAAGCTTAAAATACAAAAGAGAATAAATAATAAACACAAAGGTTGAGTGCTTAAAGCCTAAAGCCTATTGCTTAAAGCAAAAAAAAAGCAAAAAAAGAAATGAATTTAAATCAAATACAAAACGTTTATTTTATTGGTATTGGAGGCATCGGAATGAGTGCCCTGGCCCGCTATTTTAAAAATATAGGGAAACAGGTTTCCGGTTACGATAAGACACCATCTATGCTGACAAGCGAGTTGATTGAAAGCGGTATTGATATTCATTTTGAAGATAATATTGGTTTAATTCCAAAGGAATATTATATCGAGAATACACTGGTGATTATTACACCGGCTGTACCCAAAACACATTCTGAATGGAATTATTTTACAGAAAGAGATTATGTGGTTAAAAAACGTGCTGAAGTTTTAGGGATTATCACTAAAGATACGTTTTGTTTTGCTGTGGCAGGAACACATGGAAAAACCACAACCTCAAGTATTTTGGGACATATTTTGTATGAAAGCGGAGCAGATGTAACTGCCTTTGTGGGGGGTATTGTAGAGAATTACAATTCGAATTTAATTGGAGAAGGAAAAACAGTTACTGTAGTGGAAGCAGATGAATTTGACCGTTCGTTTTTGCACTTGCATCCTAATATTGCCTGTATTACTTCAATGGATGCAGATCATTTGGATATTTACGGAACCAGTGATGCAATCGAAGCTTCGTTTGTGGAATTCGCTTCAAAAGTAGAAGATAAAAATAAGCTGTTTATAACCAAAGAATTACCTCTTGAAGGAGTTCAGTGCGCTATAAACGAAGAGGCGGTATATAAGGCTTTTAATGTTCGTATTGATAATGGAAGTTATGTTTTTGATGTGCAGACGCCATCAGAAGTAATGACAGACCTGCGTTTCGGATTGCCGGGAAAACACAATTTAATGAATGGACTAATGGCTATTGCGATGGCCAAAACGTTCGGCACCCCGACCGACTCCATTGCAAAGGCCATTGCTTCATTCAACGGAATCAGAAGACGTTTTTCGTATCAGATTAAATCTGAAAACTTAGTTTATATAGATGATTATGCACATCATCCAACAGAAATAAATGCAGTACATCAGGCGGTTACTGAATTGTATCCGGGACGTAAAGTACTGGCTATTTTTCAGCCGCATTTGTTCAGCAGAACCAGAGATTTTGCTGATGGATTTGCCGAAAGTCTGTCTCAGTTTGATGAAGTGTTTTTAATGGATATTTATCCGGCACGTGAATTACCGATGGAAGGGATTACATCGGAATGGCTGTTAGGAAAAATGACAAATTCGAACAAAAAAATTGTTGCAAAAGAGGATTTATTAGCGGAGATCAAAGCCAGTGATGCGCCAATAATTGTAACAATAGGAGCTGGTGATCTTGGTGAGATGGTTCCTTCAATTAAAAAAATGCTGAATGAAAATATTTAATTGGACAAATATTCGTTTGATACTCATTTTAGGGCTGGTTATTTTTTTATATTCCTTCGCTCAACATCGAAATGGAGATCGAAAATTAAAAAAATCCATGGTAGTTTTTGTAGGAGAAAATACGCTTTTTGTGAAGCCTGAAACGGTTAATAAATTGTTGATAGAAAATAAAAGAGACGCTTCCAGTATTAGAAAAGATGAATTAGATTTGAATAAGATAGAGAAAACCCTCAATGCGCAAGACATGATTGAAGAGTCAGATGTTTTTGTAAGTATCGACGGCGTTCTAAAAGCAGTAGTAAAACAGAAGACACCAATAGCAAGAGTTTATGATGGTGATCAATCTTTTTATATTGACTATGAGGGTAATAAAATGCCTTTGTCGGACAATTATACTGCGAGAGTTCCTCTTGTTTCGGGGGCAATTAATAAAAAAAATAACGAAGATTTAGCTGCTTTATTTCGCACAATTTATGACGATGCGTTTTTGAAAAAAAACATCATTGCAATACAAATTATGCCTAATGGTAGCTTAAAAATGTTTAATAGAAATTATAATTACTTCATCGATTTTGGCAGAACGATGAATGTTGATAAGAAATTTAATAACTATAAAGCCTTTTTTCAAAAAGCGGTTTTAGATAGTTCGTTATACAAATACAATAAAATTGACCTTAGGTTTACGGAACAAGTAGTTTGCACAAAATAATAGAAAATGGAAAAAGATAACATTGCAGTAGGTCTAGATATTGGAACAACCAAAATAGTTGCCATGATAGGCAAGAAAAATGAGTATGGTAAACTGGAAATTTTGGGGATTGGGAAATCCAAAAGTTTGGGAGTGGCGAGAGGAGTTGTAAACAACATTACGCAAACTATTCAATCAATTCAGCAAGCAATACTTGAAGCAGAAAATAATTCAGGTTATAAAATTAAAGATGTGGTAGTAGGTATCGCCGGACAGCACATCAGAAGTATACAGCATACCGATTACATCAGCCGTAATAATCCGGAAGAAGTAATTGGCGAAAAAGATATTCAGCTTTTGATCGATCAGGTAAATAAACTGGCGATGTTACCAGGAGAAGAAATTATTCACGTCTTGCCACAAGAATTTAAAATCGACGGGCAGTCTGAGATTAAAGAGCCAATCGGAATGTATGGCGGAAGATTAGAATCCAGTTTTCACGTTGTAGTGGGGCAGGCTTCTTCAATCAGAAACGTGGGAAGATGTATTCAGAGTTCAGGAATCGAATTGTCCGGATTAACCTTAGAGCCTTTAGCTTCTGCTGATGCAGTTTTAAGTCAGGAAGAAAAAGAAGCCGGAGTAGCGTTAATTGATATTGGTGGTGGTACGACTGACTTAGCTATTTTTAAAGACGGTATTATCCGCCACACAGCAGTGATTCCTTTTGGAGGAAATGTAATTACAGATGATATTAAAGAAGGCTGTTCGATTATCGAAAAACAAGCAGAGCTTTTAAAAATAAAATTCGGATCGGCCTGGCCGGGAGAAAATAAAGACAATGAAATTGTTTCTATTCCGGGATTAAGAGGAAGAGAGCCAAAAGAAATTTCGCTTAAAAACTTATCTAAAATTATTCATGCCCGTGTGGTGGAGATTGTAGAGCAGGTTTTTGCAGAAATTAAGGCCTATGGACACGAAGATCCGCGTAAAAAATTAATTGCCGGTATCGTACTTACGGGTGGAGGTGCGCAACTAAAACACATCAAGCAATTAGTAGAGTACATTACAGGAATGGATACGAGAATTGGATATCCAAACGAGCACCTGGCAGGGAATTCAAGTGAAGAAATTTCCAGTCCGTTATTTGCAACCGCAGTTGGTTTAGTAATGAACAGTATCGAAAATAGTACGCAAAGTGCTGTTAGAATGGAGATTGTAAATGATCAGCCAAAAGTGGTATACAGAAATGTACCGCCGCCGATACAACAGCCGGTACAACAACGATACGAAGTTGAAGAAAACTACGTTGAAAGAGTAGAAACTATCGAAGAAACCAGAGAAGTTAGAAACAGCGTCTCTAAAGAAGAATCTACAGAAACAAAAATCAGAAGATCATTTTTTGACCGATATGTCGATAAAATCAAAGATTTTTTAGACAACGCTGAATAAGATAATAAAAGAAAAGGATTACTTTATTGGCCCCAAGTCAAGAAGTAAAAAATGTATTAAATAAGAATTTCAAAAACCAAAAAGATGATGAGCAACTCAGAATTTGGAAGTATTTCATTTGATTTACCAAAAAACCAATCAAATGTAATCAAAGTAATAGGTGTAGGTGGAGGTGGTAGTAACGCTATCAATCATATGTTTAAACAAGGTATTAAAGGCGTAGATTTTATCGTCTGTAATACCGATTCACAGGCACTGCAGAACAGTTCGGTTCCTAATAAGATTCAGTTAGGGATGAACTTAACAGAAGGTCTTGGTGCAGGAGCAAATCCTGATGTAGGACAGCAATCTGCTATAGAAAGTATCGCTGATATCGAAAAAATGTTAGACCGTGGTACTAAGATGGTATTTATTACCGCTGGTATGGGAGGTGGAACAGGTACAGGTGCAGCTCCGGTAATTGCACAGTTAGCTAAAGAAAGAGAGATCCTGACCGTTGGTATTGTGACGATTCCTTTTCAGTTTGAAGGGAAAGTACGTCAGGAGCAGGCACTTTTAGGAATTGAGAAATTGCGTAAGCAGGTCGATTCCTTAATCGTAATCAACAATAATAAATTAAGAGAAGTATACGGAAATCTTGGTTTTAAAGCCGGATTCTCTAAAGCGGATGAAGTTTTGGCAACAGCCTCAAGAGGTATTGCTGAAGTAATTACGCATCACTATACTCAAAATATCGATTTACGTGACGCTAAAACTGTTCTTTCGAATAGTGGAACAGCGATCATGGGATCTTCCGTTGCAGAAGGCGAGAACAGAGCTAAGGAAGCTATTATTGCAGCACTGGACTCTCCGTTGCTGAACGATAATAAAATTACAGGAGCCAAAAACGTATTGTTGCTTATCGTTTCTGGATCTAATGAAATTACTTTAGATGAAATCGGAGAAATCAACGATCATATTCAGGCTGAAGCAGGTTACAATGCTAATATTATCATGGGAGTTGGTGAAGACGAGACTCTTGGTGAGGCTATTGCCGTAACTATTATTGCGACAGGTTTTGACGTTGAACAGCAAAATGATATCGTTAATACAGAGCCTAAAAAAATCATTCATACCTTGGAAGATGAGCAAAGAAGTGTTCATAATCTAACCAATAAATCAGTTACTTCTTTTGATTTAACAATTGATACACCAACCAGTAAATCAGAAGAAAAAATTGTTTTTGATTTAATGGACGATGAAGACACGGTTGCTCCCGTAACTCCTGCTCCGGTTGTACCAGTTGCAGCTACACCATTTGAAGTTGCTCCGGTGGCAGCTACTCCAACAATGAATCAGGAAGAATTGGTAGTGATGTCTGAGTTTATCAAAAATCTGGATGTTACGTTTGAAATTGTTTCGCCGATAACCGATATCGATTTTACGATTACAACTCCGCAAGCCGAAGCTTTTCAGGATATAAAACCAGTTCAGCAAGTGCAGCAAAGAACATTCGAAAGAGAAGAACAAACGACATTCTCCTTTGATTTGCCAATTTTCAGATCTGAGCCAGAAGTTAGGAAAGAGCCGGTTGTTGAAGAAACTAAAGTTTTGTTCGAATTAACAAACGAAACTCGTAATATTAAAGTAAATGACCCGGTTTCATTTGTACCGGTAACCGAGCTTTCTGACAAAGGAGTTATCAAGTATTCTTTAGAGGAATACATGGAAGTTGAAAACGATTTAATGACGTCAAAACCGGTTGAAAAAGTGGTAGAAGAAGTAATTCCTGCGGAATTAAATATCACCATGAAACCAAGACCAGATTTCGCTGTTGAACCGGATTACTCCACAACAGCAAATGTGTCTCCGATGGAACTGACAATTGAAGAGACTTTACGTTTAAGAGCCGAAGAAAGAAGAAAAAAATTAAAAGAATTTAATTATAAATTCCATAATAATGTGTCCAGAATTGATGAATTGGAGAAAGAGCCTGCTTACAAAAGATTAGGTATTGATTTGTCTAATTCACAAGCAAACAACACAAACTCAAGAATTTCGGTTGGAACAGACAGTAACAACGATTTGCAATTGCGTTCAAACAATTCGTTTTTGCACGACAACGTAGACTAGTTTTAAAATCATAATAATTGGATAACCCGAAAATTGGATTTAATTTTCGGGTTATTTTTTTTATCTTCGCACAGAATTTGAAATTTGACTTCATAAGCAGGTTTTTAAAGTGAATCTTATGGGTCAGTTTAAGCGAAGGAGAAAATATAATTTTAAATGTAATAGATCAATCTATAAGCCTTGGCTTATTTAAATAAAATTAGAAAATGAGTTTACAAACACTAATCATGGACGAGATTAAAACCGCCATGAAAGCAAAAGATACAGTAAGTTTAGAAGCATTAAGAGCTATTAAGTCTGAAATGTTATTGGCTGCAACGGCTTCAGGTTCTAAAGAAGAATTAACAGAAGACGATGAAATTAAATTGCTTCAGAGATTGGTGAAAACCCGTAAAGAAAGCGCCAGAATTTTTACAGAGCAAAATCGTCCTGATTTAGCAGAGCCTGAATTAGCTCAGGTAGCTGTAATCGAGAAGTTTTTACCGGCTCAGTTAAGTGAAGAAGAAGTAGAAGCAGTAGTAGCAAAAATCATTGCTGAAACTGGAGCTGCTGGAATTGCTTCAATGGGTAAAGTAATGGGATTGGCTTCTGCACAATTAGGCGGAACAGCTGAAGGGAAAACCATTTCTACAATTGTAAAGAAACTATTATCTTAAAAATTCCAATATTTAAATTCCAAATCCCAACCTTATTCCTGGAATTTGGAATTTAAAAAATGGAATAGTAAACAATATTGACCTCGTAGTTCAACTGGATAGAATATCAGATTTCGGCTCTGAGGGTTGGGGGTTCGAACCCCTCCGGGGTCACTTAAGTAAAAAACCTATTTCGTTACGAAATAGGTTTTTTTTATGTCTTTTATAAACTGTTTTATACGTTTTGCTTTGTACATTCCATGAAGTTCATATGACAGGAGTAAAATCGCTCAATTCTAATTGTATTGGAGTTTCATATCTTTTATTATTCAGGTCTGCTGTAAAAGATTTTTTGGGTTTTAAAGTTATCAAACCCTTTGCAATACTAATTGTATCAATCAAGGTATAAATATCCTCATAGAATTGAAGCTTATAGTTCATTGAACCGTAGAAATTATTCTTCTTGTCTTTGTGTTCAATTACAGCCATTGTTCCAATTTCTTCGACTTCAATTTGATAATAAATATCAATTTTAAAGGACTTGGTTTCTTTTGTTTTAAAATGAATTTTTATTTTGGTATCCAATTCTGAAATAAGCTTCTCAGTTTGATCTACTAATGGCAAATTTAAGTCATTACTTATTTTTCTCAGCGCTTGGAATGTTATTGATTTAATTAGGCCGTTTTTTTCACTATCAGAAAGTGATTGTAATTTTTCAACGTCAATTCCAAAATCCAAATATTTAATTCTTTTGTCAACGTTTCTATTCGAAACTACAATTTCATTTTCCTTTAATACGGTTGTTAAATTGATGTATATATGATCAAATTCTCCATAAGTGAATTTTAGTTCGTTTAATTTTCTGGCAATTCGTTGTCCTATAAAATTTGTATCTTTTGTTGGTACGAAGAGCTTACCTAGTTGTCGAGGAATGCTTTGTCCTTCAATATTTTGCTTTTCACTTTCATAAAAGCGTATGTCTTTTAATATTCTGTCACCCATTTTTTAATCTTTATTGTTGGATAAATGTATTAATAATTTTGCTTCAGAAAAGGACTTTAAAAGAATAAAAAAATGTCTAATACATCCATAACTTTGTATTAATATTAGTTTGCATTTGTAAATGATATTTAACGTTTATACTATAGCTTAAAAGCATGACAAAGGAAGAGTCTATTAAAGAATATTATTTTAGAATCAATAAAAGTATAGATTACATTAAGGAAAATCTTCATGAAGAGCTTTCTTTAGAAAAATTGGCAGCTCTTTCCAGCTTTTCAAAGTTTCATTTTCATAGAATTTTTAAGTCTGTTACAGGAAAAACAATCAATGAATTTATTAAAAATGCAAAGATAGAGAGGGCTCTGTTTTTCCTGATGAATAATCCGTCAAAGACAATTAGTGAAATAGCCAATGATTGCGGTTTTTTGAATGTTTCCTCTTTTTCAAGAAGTTTTCGTGAAGTCAGACAGATGACACCAAGTGAATGGCGGGTACAGTATAAAAATAGCAATATTCGTATAATAGATAGCAATATTGGAAAAATGCAGTCTGAAATCGAAAACTACCTTGCACTCAAATTAAATAATTTAAAAAATATTGAAATGAGTGAAATTAAGAAACTTGATTTTGAAGTTAAAAATCTTGAGGCATTTAATGTTATTTACATCAGAAATCTCAATATTCACAGTCATGATAGTGAAACATTTGAAGAGATGTTTAAAAAGCTTTTTAGCTGGGCTACTCCAAGAAATTTAGTAAATTTTCCTGAAACCAAAGCATTGACCGTTTACAGAAGTAATGCTAATTTATCAGGAATGCTTCAGGCTGATGTTTGTTTGTCTGTTCCTGAGAAAATAGTAGGAGAGGGGATAGTGGGTAATACCATAATTAGTGGAGGGTTATATGCCATTTTCCATAAAGAAGGACCAATGTCAGAATGCTTTAAAACCTGGAATTACATATACGAAGTTTGGTTTGAAGAGAATGGCTATCAGCCCGATAATAGAAATTTCTTTCTAAGCCATTTAAATGATCCTAAATTGCATCCTGAAAACCTCCATATTATCGATATCTATATACCAATAAAATTACTATAGGATTAATAACTTCTAAATTCGAATTTATGAAACTGTCTTTTATTGTCACATTTTCTGTTACAGCTAATGGTCTTCAATTTAATTTTAGAATAAATTATTTCTAAAAAAGTATATGAGAGTATTTGAAAAAAGGCCTGAGAATATCAATTCTCAGGCCTTTTTCTAATAATTCATTCGAAAACGATCTAATATCTGAGGCACGAGATTTTGCTTCCGTTATTTTGCAGACCCTTTTTTTGCGTTTTTGATCAAAATAAAAATAGAGAATAAAAATACGATGATATAAAGTACTGCTAAAGCCGGTTTTTCGAAAGTTAGTTTTTCAAAGTCAAATTGTTTGTACAATACTACTCCTAAGATGATTGCAATAATCGAAAAGACAAATGATGATGCTTTTTGGTTTTCCATTTTTTTAATGTTTTATAAGTATGTTAATTAGTATTTCCAGTTAAATGACAAGTATTCCTGAGGCTATCATTTTCAACATATTGGAAGTGAGTTACTTCTTAGAAAATAAATTCTCTACAACCCAGGCCGGACCAATCATTAGAAATTGTAAATCTTTCAAAAAAGAAGGCTTTTTTCCTTCAATATTATGTCCGTAGAATTGACCGATCCAGGCAATTATAAATACGCCAATAGAAAAGATCCATAACGGCAAAACTTGTCCGATATAGTAATTTACAACCAAACAAATTGTCGAAAAAACAGCAATTTTCAAAGCCATCGTTACCGACAGACGAAGGTAAAAAAGAAGTACAAAAATTAAAACAACAGCAGCCCAGTTTTCCAGAACAGGAGCGTTCAGTTTTAAGGTATTGGAGATGAAATCACTTGGAATACTCATTAACAGTCCAACTATCGAAAAGTAGATTGCTGGTACACAAATATAATGTATTGCCTTATTCTTTGGGTTCTGATGACTTACAGCGTATTCATCAAACCATTGTTCTAATGTTCTCATTGTTTTGGGTTTAGTGTCGTAAATCTACTAAAAAAACATTTAGTTTTATCAGTTTCGACTATTCTTAAAAATATATAATCTTAGTTTTTAAGAAGACGCAGATATGAAATTTGAATTAAAAACGCTGCAGATCTGCTTTTAATCTGGCACTAAAGAAGTACTTCGTTTTCGAGAAAAAATAATGAAAAAAGGATAAATTTTAGATTTAATACTCAAAAAAAGGAGGTATTTGTCTTATCATGATAGTTTTATGGCTTTATTAGGTGTGCCGTCTTTTTTTTCATTTCTAATTTTGTCGATAATTAAATAACTTATTAAACAAATAGTTATGTATCAAATAGAAAACAAAGAAGAGGTGATTGTAAAGATTTATGTAATCAATCATGAAAAAGAAAATGATGGTCAAACAATGGCAGACGGTTTACAGCTATACAATCATACATGGATTCAAAATGATTTGTCAGAAAATCGAGTTGAAATTGTAAAACTAATTTTTAGTATACTTCTTCTCCTTGCTCTTTTCTTTTCATTTATAGTATTGTTGATTATTAAATTCTGTAATTAATTATATTCAGAAACTTCTGCTTTCTGATTGTAGTCAAAAACATTATCCCATAATGAGTCAACGGTTACCAATGCGTCATCTAAAGGGATAACACTCCATTTACCATTGGATTCAACAGCTAACGCCATAGTTTTTAATTTCAACAAAGCATCCTGTACATCAAAGTCCAGATTTGTATTGAGCGCTGTCGTAAACCAGGACTCAATTTGATTGTCGAGTTCTTCGGCTGAGATTGCATATTCATTTTTGTATAAAAAGGTATAAGCCAGTATCGTTTCTTTCAGTACTTCTTCTTCAGAGGAATTTAGCAGTGAATAGAAAGCACCGCTATTGTTTCCGAGATTTTTAAAGTAAAGGCTGTCTGAAAGGATTTTAGAGTATTTGATTCTTTTATTGACAAAGTTACTGTACTGACGAAACAAATAAAGGGATAAAATACCCAGCGCAATTAAACCCTGATTTAAAGAGGCTTTGCTGTTTAATAAGTCGATAGCTTCTCCCGATTGATATGCGCCATACATGCCAATCAAAGCAGGAATTACGGTTGTACTTAAAAGTGAAATTCCGCCTCCAATTCCCGGAACCCAAAAGAACAACTTATCTTTGGTAGACATTCTCGGAATAGCATTTGGGAATATAGTTTCGAGATCATTTTTAGGAACACGTTTAAAGATCTTTAAAGCAACCGAACCCGGTTCGATAGGCATTTTTCCTAGTTTTACTTTTTTTTCTTTAATATAATCGGCTTCGCTGTAATGAAGGTAAATCAGGACACGATCGTAATATTCAATTTCAATTTCTTTCTTCCAGAAAAAATATTTTCGAATCTTTTCTTTTGCCTTATGTTGTCCCCGAACATATAATTCGTAGTCTTTAAAGGCGTTGAAATCAATTGAAAGCTTCAAACCGATTAAGTCTGAATCCTCAAAGGCTTTATCCAGTGTTTCTTGATCTATTTCACGATAATTCCCCTGTTCTAATACCGTAAGTAATGTTTCTTTGAAAACGTTGAAATCACTTTTACCTATAAAATTTTCGCGTTCGTTCAGACTCAAATCAGGATCAAACAAAGCGTAGTTTTGCTTCAGATTTCGATTAAGATTAAAAGCTTCGTAATGGAAATAGTGTTCAATAATATCAAACAGTTTTCTGAAATCATCCGTTTTCTTGGAATCTTCGGCAAAGGCAGTTAGTTGTTGTTCCAATAGAAATTCCTTGTTGAAGGGAATATAGTGTTCTCGTGTCATAGAGATATTTAGGGGCTATATTTTTTTTTAAGGCTCAAAGATACAAAGTGATTTTGTTTTGATCATAACAGGCTTTTAAAATTTGTTAGATGATCATCAAGAAAGAAATCTTTGCAGATGTTTTCGGCAGAAAGTAAGGAGTGTTTTTCTCATCAATTGAAAACTGTGATTAAAAAAAAACGAGACTTTTAATCGTTGGCATCGATTAAAAAGCTCGCTTAATTGTTCCAAAAAAAATGACAATATTTTATAATTTTCTCTTAGGAAAACTACAATTTAAAATAAAAATTATTTGGTGCAAAACTACCACTTAAGAAAGTTTTGGCAATACGTATTTATACCTGTTTTTGTGTTTTTTTGCCCAAAAGGATTAGAGATTAAAAGTGTATTTTTCCTTAATTTTATTGTTTTATAGTCATTTTTTGCGACTTGTTTTCTCTAATTTATTTAAAGTAGTATTTGTTTGAGATTAATCCGGTTTAGAATTTTTTAATTCTATTATTTTTTGAATGTATTGTATCAGGTTATCTTTTTCTACCGAAAATGGTGCTTTTTCATCTTCCGTATTCAGGTATAAATCTGCAATACTTTGAGCATCCATATTTTTATTCACGTAATGGTATTCGGTATATTTAATAATGCTTTCTACAAAAAGTTCTTGCAGTTTACCTTTTTCTATAGTTTCTTCGTCACCATTTTTTATTTTTTCTATTTCAGATTCTGGTAAATCAATAGTGAGGTAAGTCGTATCTACGGCCACATTCGAAAGCATTTCTGGGGTAGCTTTTCCTGAAGCGTTACAATAAGCACAAGGACCCGGTGCCCATTTTAATTGTTTGTTTAAACGTCGTATGTCTTCCCAGTCTACAAAACCTTTCCCAAGACATCTTGGGCATCCTGAATTTGATTTTTTAAATAGAAAACTAAAAAAAGGCATTTTTCCGAAAATTTAGGTTAAAGTTGTTTGGCCTTGCGAAGATAATTTTTTTATGTAAGAAAATTATTTTTAAAGCAGATTGTTTTTTTGAGAATTTGAGGGAATTTTATCGAGAGAAAGCATTTGTTTTTTATCGCATAAATATAAAATAAGTTTCTGTATCAGGTATTTGACCGTAATCTCGTTTAGCTGCTTTGTTTTTTCATTTTTTTGATGAAAAAAGAATATTTTCTTCGGGTGCAGAATCTAATTCAGAAAGTTTTTGCTTACATTTATGCACCTCAAATCTCAAGAGAATCTACACGTTAAGGCAGTCGGATTTTAAACCTGAAATCGCCTGAAAAGAGTGCATTATGTCTCAGCTATTCGTTTTTTATGTGCTAGAGTTTATAAAATTTAGATGTACGTGTAACAGAAATTAAGAACGAACGTCTAAGTTATTTGTAGTTATCAGGAAGCTCCCGAATTATTTAGATTGGGGATTTTTCATGATTCATTTTATAGTAGGTTTATAATTCAGCTTTATTCCGTAATTCGTTGATCATTTTATGTATCACTAAAGTAGAAAGATATGGTTGTTGAAGTTTTTAAAACAAATGTGCAAAAAGAGGCAGATAAAAATTATGTCATTGCCGTTATTCAAAGCCAGTTTCCTGATTATAAAATCAATTTTGACTTAGAAGATTGTGATAAAATATTGCGTATAGAAGGCATTGATTTAGAGCCTGAGAATATTATCGATTATGTGAATTGTTTAGGATATACTTGTGTAAAATTAGAATAATTAGAATATGATAAATTTTATTGTTTTTTGTTTTTTACTGTTGGTAAAACAGTTTTTAAATTAAGTTTTAGTATAGGAAAGCTTTATTTAAGTATGTGCACATTATTTTTTAAATTTGTGTGCTTATGAAAAAAAGGACTCCTCTTTTTGACTTTACTCAAAAGGTCAATTATAAAAACGAAATTTTAGCGGGATTAACAGTTGCGATGACAATGATTCCAGAATCGTTATCGTTTGCAATTTTGGCTGGTTTTCCACCTTTGGTTGGTTTATATGCTGCTTTTATTGCGGGTTTGGTTACCTCGGTTTTTGGAGGCAGACCCGGGATGATTTCGGGTGGAGCGGGAGCCACTGTTATTGTTTTAATTGCTTTAATGAAATCGCACGGTATCGAATATGTTTTTGCAGCCGTGGCGCTTGGAGGCATCGTCCAGATTTGTATCGGACTTTTTAAACTCGGAAAATTTATCAGATTGGTGCCGCAGCCCGTTATGTATGGCTTTGTAAACGGACTTGCCGTGGTTATTTTTATGTCGCAGCTGGAGCAATTTAAAATTGTGGTGAATGGGCAAACCACTTGGTTACAAGGATCTCAATTGTATATTATGCTGGCTTTAGTGGCGCTTACAATTGGAATTGTATTACTTTTTTCAAAGATTACAAAAGCAGTTCCGGCCTCTTTGGTGGCAATCATTGTCGTATTTGCTGTCGTATTGATTTTTAATATTGACACAAAAACCGTTCAGGATATTGCCTCTGTTAAGGGGGGATTTCCGTCCTTTCATATTCCAAATATCCCGTTGTCTTTTGAAACCATTAAAATCATATTTCCATATTCTGTAATTGTTGCGGCAGTGGGCTTAACAGAAGGTTTACTGACATTGAATCTTGTCGATGAAATAACAGGTACAAGAGGGAATAGCAACAGAGAATGTATTGCTCAGGGGAGTTCTAACATTTTGAATGGTTTCTTTTTTGGAATGGGGGGATGCCCAATGATTGCACAAACACTGGTTAATCTTTCTGCTGGTTCGAGAGCACGACTTTCGGGAATAATCGCTTCTTTAACGATTTTATTGATTATCCTTTTTGGAGCTCCTGTAATCGGTAAATTACCAATGGCTGCTTTAGTAGGCGTCATGATGATGGTTGCGATTACGACTTTTGAATGGGCGAGTTTCAGGATTATTAACAAAATGCCGGCGCATGATATTTTTGTGGGTGTTTTGGTGGCAGTTGTTACTATTTTACTACACAATCTGGCGTTAGCGGTTCTGATTGGAGTGATTATTTCTGCCTTGGTTTTTGCCTGGGAAAGTGCCAAAAGAATTCGTGCCAGACATTATATTGATGAGAAAGGGACAAAACATTACGAAATCTATGGACCATTGTTTTTTGGCTCTACTGCTGCTTTTATAGAAAAATTCGATCCTTTAAACGATCCCAATCATGTGATTATTGATTTTAAAGAAAGCCGCATAGCAGATATGTCGGCTATCGAAGCATTGAATAATTTGACGAAAAAATACAGTCAGTTAAACAAAGTAATTGAACTGAAACATCTAAGCAAAGACTGTATTGTTTTACTTAAAAATGCTGAAGCTGTTATTGCCGTAAATGTAATTGAAGATCCAACGTACAAAGTTGTTTCTTAGTAGCTTAATGTGGCAATTAGATAATTGCTGTACGTTACGCATAGAAATTATCTAATTGCCACATTATCTAATTATTTAAGCATGTTACTAACTTCGGAAAATTTTCCGTCTACTTCATCAATTTGCAAGCCGAGAATATGAGCAATTAAAGGGTATACCGAAACATTCTGAAACGATCCGACCGTTTTATTTACTTTAAAAGCGGGGCCTTTAGCATAAAAAATAGCCTGCATGTCTTTTTCTTTGTTGTCGTATCCGTGTGTACCACCGCTTACATGTACCGATTTTTCTTTTACTAAACTATATCCTTTTTTGGCCTCAATAACAAAATCATGAACTCTCGGATTAGTTCCGAAGTGTAATCTTTTAGGAACTTCTTTGGATTTCCAGAATTTAATATGCGGTACTTTCTTTAAAGCATTTGCGATTGAATCCTGAAAGCCGGGTTTTGCCTGAAGACTCATGATTGGATTAATTACAGCATTATAACCAAGCCATTCGGGTTTTATATAATCCAGAACGGCTACTTTTTTATCATCGCTAATGTTTGCCATTCCATGATCTGAAACGATAATTAAATTGATTTGTTTTCCAATGGATAATTGATTCAGTTTAGAAGATAACCGCCCCATAAGAGTATCCATTCTTCGGATTACTTTTTCGTTTTCAGGAGAAAGAGGACCAAATGAATGGCCGGTATGATCAGGCTCATCAAAATAAAGTGTGATAAAATGCGGACGTTGTTTTTCAGGAAGCTGAAGCCATTTGATTACAGTATCAATGCGGGTTTCGTAAGGAATTTTGTTGTCGTACTCTTTATAAATACCAGGTCTTTTTTGATCCGTATCTGATCCCGGCCAGAAAAAAGAAGCGGCTTTTACTCCCTGTTGTTTAGCAACGTTCCAAATCGGATTTCCACCATAGAAACGGGAATCATTTTTGGCATTTGAAGACAATGAGAAAGATTCGTTTAATGCAGCATCGTAAAAAACATTATTAATGATTCCATGATGATCGGGGTAGAGCCCGGTAACGATGGCGTAATGGTTGGGGAAAGTTTTGCTGGGATAAGAAGGGCGCATTGATTTGGCATGGACACCTTCTTTTGCTATTTGAGCTAGATTTTGAAGTTTGAAATGTTTAGCATAATCCCAACGAAATCCATCCATAGAAACCAGAACCACATAAGCGTCTTTTTGGTTTTGCGCATTAGAAAGAATCGTAAGAAGTAAGAATATAAAAGGTAAGAGGTGAATGGTAAATTTTCTCATTTTGAAATTTTAAACAGAACTGTAAAGATATTAATAACCGGATTTTTAATGAAAAAGAGAATGTTAAACAATTTTAAAATTAAAAGGTTTACCACAGATTAAAGGATTAAAAAGATTCTCACAGATTATAATCTTTTTAATCCTTTAATCTGTGGCTGGAAAATAATTGTCTGCGAGAATTTTGGAAAAAAAATATAAAAAAAAACGCCAGATCGAAATCCGGCGTTTTGAGTTTTAAAGAAAAGAACGATTACATCATTCCCGGCATACCGCCACCCATTGGCATACCGCCAGCGTTTTCTTCTTTAATATCGATTAATGCGCACTCAGTAGTTAAGATCATTCCTGAAACCGAAGCAGCATTTTCTAACGCTACACGAGTTACTTTTTTAGGATCGATAATACCTGCTTTAAGCATGTCTACGTATTCGTCAGTTTTAGCATTGTAACCAAAGTCTCCAGAACCTTCACCCACTTTTGCTACTACTACAGAACCTTCAAGACCTGCATTTTCAACAATAGTTCTTAATGGAGATTCAACAGCACGAGATACAATTTGAATTCCGGTTGCTTCGTCAGCATTATCCGCTTTAAGGTCAGCCAAAGCAGCTTTTGCTCTTAATAAAGCAACACCACCACCTGCAACGATTCCTTCTTCAACAGCAGCACGTGTTGCGTGTAAAGCATCATCAACTCTATCTTTTTTCTCTTTCATTTCAACTTCAGAAGCAGCACCAACATAAAGAACAGCAACACCACCAGCTAATTTAGCCAAACGCTCTTGCAATTTTTCTTTATCATAATCAGATGTCGTAGCTTCCATCTGACCTTTAATTTGGTTTACTCTGTTTTTGATGATATCAGCTTCACCAGCACCACTTACAATAGTTGTGTTGTCTTTGTCGATAGAAACTCTTTTTGCCGTTCCTAACATTTCGATAGTTGTATTTTCTAGAGTATAACCTCTTTCTTCAGAAATTACAGTTCCACCAGTTAAGATTGCGATGTCTTCTAACATTGCTTTTCTTCTGTCTCCAAAACCAGGAGCTTTTACAGCAGCGATTTTTAATGCTCCACGTAATTTATTCACTACAAGAGTTGATAAAGCTTCTCCGTCAACATCTTCAGCGATGATCAATAATGGTTTTCCAGATTGAGCAACTGGCTCTAAAACAGGTAGTAATTCTTTTAAAGAAGATACTTTTTTGTCGTATAATAAGATGTATGGAGAGTCTAATTCAACTTCCATTTTCTCAGGGTTTGTTACGAAGTAAGGAGAAAGATATCCTCTGTCAAACTGCATACCTTCAACAACATCTACAAACGTATCAGTTCCTTTAGCTTCTTCAACAGTGATAACACCTTCTTTACCTACTTTTGCAAATGCAGTAGCGATTAGTTCTCCAATCACTTCGTCATTATTTGCAGAGATAGAAGCAATTTGTTTGATTTTATCAGAATCACTTCCAACTACTTTTGCTTGTTTCGCAAGGTCAGCAACGATTGCTTCAACGGCTTTGTCGATACCGCGTTTCAAATCCATTGGATTTGCTCCTGCAGCAACGTTTTTAAGACCTTCTTTTACGATTGCCTGAGCTAAAACTGTAGCAGTTGTAGTTCCGTCACCCGCTAAATCATTAGTTTTAGAAGCTACTTCTTTAACCATTTGCGCGCCCATATTTTCTAATGGGTCTTTTAATTCGATTTCTTTTGCAACCGAAACACCATCTTTAGTAACCGTTGGTCCACCAAATGATTTTCCGATAATTACGTTACGACCTTTTGGTCCAAGAGTTACTTTTACAGCATTTGCTAATGCATCAACACCACGTTTTAATCCGTCACGTGCTTCAATATCAAATTTTATATCTTTTGCCATTTTTTTAATTTTGTTTAAAGTTTGATTTGTTTCAAGTTAATGAAGTTCTTAATTCTTAATACTTCGTACTTAAGACAATATTTTTTTAGATAATCGCAAGGATGTCATCTTCACGCATGATCAAATAATCAGTTCCTTCCAGTTTTAATTCTGTTCCTGCATATTTACCGTATAGAACAGTGTCGCCCACTTTTACAGTCATAGTGTGATCTTTAGATCCGTTTCCTACTGCAACTACAGTTCCTTTTTGTGGTTTCTCTTTGGCAGTATCTGGAATAAAGATTCCTGATGCAGTTTTAGTTTCAGCTGCAACAGGCTCAATAAGTACGCGGTCTGAAAGCGGTTTTATGTTTAACGCCATGATTTATTATATTATTAGGTTATACGTTTTTTTAATGTTCTAGAAACTTTCAGAAACTATGCCATGCTGGTAAAACTGACATTATTTCTTAAAAAAAATGCCAGCTTTTGACAGGCTGGCATTTTATAGTGATATTGAAATGTATTATTTAGCGGCAGGCGTTGCCGGAGCAGGTGTTTGTTGAGCAGGAGCAGCTGGTGTAGCAGCAGGCGCTTCAGTTTTTTCAATGATTTTAGAGTCACTGTCGCTTAATGATCCTGTAAAGCTTAAGCTAGAAAGTAAAATTAATGCAATTAAAATAGTAGCCAATGTCCAAGTACTTTTGTCTAAAAAGTCAGTTGTTTTTTGTACTCCACCTAACATTTGAGTTCCGCTGATTGTAGAAGACAATCCGCCTCCTTTAGGGTTTTGAACCATGATTACTACGATCAATAGAAAACAAACTATTGTGATTAAAACTAAGAAAATTGAAAATGTACTCATTGTTTAAATATTATTGTTATTTTGTTGTAAAATCTTTATATCCGAAATACGGTCTGCAAAGAAACTAATTTTTTCTGGATATTTCAAAATTAATATTTCATATGCTTGTATTGCTTTGGTGTATTTTTTTTGTTCCAAATATACTCTGGCCAAAGTTTCTGTCATTAAGTAAGAATTATCTTCTTTACTTAAGTCTGATTGTACGGTCTGCGTTATTGCAGTTTGTTTGATAGGAGAGATCTTCGGATTGGTTTCGATGAATTTATCGATCAATTCTGCTTTTTTCTTTTTCTCTTCTTCAATTGATTCTGTTACTGTTGGAGATTCCGTTACTTTTTCGGGCTCTTTTATTTCGGGTGAAGTTTCTTCGCTTCTGTCAATTGGTTCCGTTCTGGCTAATTGCAGCCATTCCTGAAAAGAATGTTTTTCGTTAACAGAAAAATCCAAAGGCTGTCCTATTTCCAGATTTTCTTCTGCTGTTTTTACACTCTCAGGAGCTTGGGCTTCTTTTGGTTCCTCGATTAATTCAGGTTGTTCGGAAACAACCGTTGTTGCTTCTTTTATAGAATTTAATATCGATTGCTCAACTGGATTGACTTTTACTTCTTTAACCTCTGGGTTTATTTCCTGAATTTCTTCCTCAACAATTTCATCAAAGAAAGTTGGTGTCGGCTCTTTGGTTGGAGGTAATACAGGTTGTTGTTCCGTCTGCTCTGTTTCCGTTTGCTCGATTTTTGCAGGTTCTTCTAAAATGATTGGAGCAACTTCTACAGGCTCGGCAACAATAAATTGTTCTGAAACAGATTCAACAGCTTTTTCTATTGTTTTTACCGGCTCTTCAAAAGTTACAGCTGCTGCTTCTTGTGCAGAATCTAGTATTGATTGTTCAATAAATTGATTGACAGGTTTTTCTTCTGCTTTTACAGGTTCTTCAAAAGTTACTGTTGCAGCTTCTTTTATAGAATCCAAAATAGATTGCTCGATTGGATTAACACGTACTTCCGGTGTTTTTTTGACTTGTTCAAAGGATACGATCTCACTGTCAAAAACTTTAATTTCCATAAGGTCTCTAAGTTTTTTATCGTAATATTCACTTTGAATTGAAGTGAAAGATTCAGAAGTAATAAAATCAAATAAAACGGTACGATCCGTAGTATGAGCTGCTGTGACTTTTAACGCATAATTATACTTAAAACTGTTTTGATCGTAAAGTCCTTTTAAGCGCAAGGCTCTTGCACTTTGAAAATAAGGAAATTCATTCAAAACGCTTCCCAATGCTTCTGCCTGCTTTTCGGTAATAGCATCAGGCTTGTTCATTAAGAAGGTATAATCGGTTACATTCATTTATTCTATTGTTTAATCGTTTATTGGTTTAATCGCTTATTTGTTTCACTGTTTAATCGATTAAACGCTTAAAAGTTTTAATGATTCGACAGAAAAGCAAATTACCATTTTGCTAGTGACTCGTTAAAAATATCTTGTGTGATTCTTTCAAAAATAACCTGAATAGCTGTATTTAGCGTAGCTCCGGTAGGTAGCCCCTGTCCTGGGAAATCATAGTAAAATTCAAATGTTTTTTCGAAATCGTCTTTTTCCTTCTTTTTATTGGTAAACCTCACATGTACACGAATACTTAAACGGTTTTGAAAAGCTCCCTGATCGGCTGTGGCCGTCATTGGTGTGGTTCTGTAATCTACAATTTCTCCTTCGTAAACTAAATCACCACTATTACTTACCAGGTTTAAATTGGTTTGATTTTGGATTAAGTCTTGTAGGGTCAATGTAAAAGTTCTATCAATTCCCGGTTCAATTAAATCAGCATTATTTTGAAAAAAGTTGACCTGAAAAGTTTTGGCATCGATGTTTCCTGTTCCTGTAAAGTTGTAAACAGAACAACCGCTTAGCATGAACAAGCTCATTAAGGCTAATAAAGAATATATTTTTTTCATAATATCAATTGGGGGTAAATTCCAAATCTCAAATTCCAAATTTTTAGGGAATCCCATTTTTTTTCAAATATAACAATTTGGATTTGAGTGCTGGTGCATCGGCGAAGCAATTTGGATTTTATTTTTTTGTCTCAGCTTTTAAAGCAGGAATTTAAAATTTGAGAATTATTTACTTTTATAAATCGAATTGTTTAATTTTTCTATATAAAGTTCGTTCAGAAATGCCTAATTCGTCTGCAGCAGCTTTTCGTTTTCCTTTATTTTTTTCTAGTGACTTTTTGATCATCTCGATTTCTTTCTGTTCTAAACGTAGTACCTCTTCTTCTTCAATGGTTTCCGCAAACAGATAATTGTCGTCCTGCATCTGATAATTGTCCTCGCGTGGAGTAGGTGTCATTACAGCGGTCCTTGGTTCTTCTTCAAAGTCTATTTCGCTTTCATTTTCCTGAGAGCCATATATTTTCTGAATTAAATTCGGATTGATGTCCTGCACTTTTGTACCATTTTTCATCAGTTCTAAAGTGAGTTTTTTCAAATCGTTCAGATCGCTTTTCATATCAAAAAGCACTTTGTATAAGATGTCTCTTTCGGTGCTGAAATCGCTTTCTTTTTTACTATCGTTAATAACAGAAGGCAGACTGCTTCCTTCTGTAGGTAAATACGATTGTAAAGTAGCCGATGAAATATCACGATTGGTTTCCAGAACCGAGATCTGTTCGGCCACATTTCGCAATTGACGAATGTTTCCGTTCCATCTGAATTTCTGAAGAAGCTGTACCGCATCATCGTCTAATTTTAATGGAGGCATTTTGTATTTGTGCGCAAAGTCGGCTACGAATTTTCGGAACAACAAATGAATGTCGTCGTTTCTTTCACGCAATGGCGGTAAAGTAATTTCGACAGTCGTTAAACGATAATATAAATCTTCACGGAATTTTCCTTTTTCGATTGCATTGAACAGGTTCACGTTGGTAGCGGCTACAATTCTCACATTTGTTTTCTGAACTTGTGACGAACCTACTTTAATAAACTCACCGTTTTCAAGTACACGAAGCAAACGAACCTGAGTAGTTAAAGGTAATTCTCCAACTTCATCCAGAAAAATAGTTCCTCCGTCAGCTACTTCAAAATACCCTTCACGAGTGCTTGTGGCACCTGTAAAAGCTCCTTTTTCGTGACCGAAAAGTTCACTGTCAATAGTTCCTTCCGGAATTGCACCACAGTTTACAGCAATATATTTCCCATGTTTTCTGTGTGAAAGAGAATGGATGATTCGTGGAATATTTTCTTTACCTACACCACTTTCTCCGGTCACCATTACCGAAATATCAGTTGGGGCAACCTGAATGGCTTTTTCAATAGCACGGTTTAGTTTCGGATCATTTCCGATAATCTCAAATCGCTGTTTTATTGCTTGAACTGTTTCCATGTGTGTTTTTGTTTCAAGTTTTGTTTGTTTCAGGTTTCAAGTTTCAAATTACGCAAAGAACTTGAAACTTGAAACCTGAAACTTGAATAACTTTTTAATTCATTTCAGAATATCCAACAGCTTTTCCTTTTAAGGTACCTGAGGTGCAGCTTTCAATTTTTACATTGACAAAGTCTCCAATTTTATAATCTTCTTTTGGAAAAACTACCGTGATACTTTGCGAATTTCTTCCTGAGAACTCTTCAGTTGATTTTTTAGAGACTTTTTCGACTAAAACTTCAACCGTTTGTCCTACGAATTCCTCACTGCGGAACCAGGCATGTTTTTGCTGTAGGTCAACAATTTCCTGTAATCTTCTGGCTTTGGTTTCTTCAGCAACATCATCTTCCATTTTTCTTCCTGCCAAAGTTCCGGGACGCTCAGAGTACGAATACATATAACCGAAATTATATTTCACATATTCCATTAAGCTCATAGTGTCTTGGTGATCTTGTTCGGTTTCTGTTGGAAAACCGGCAATCATATCTTGTGAAATCGAGGCATTCGGAATGATTGCTCTGATTTTATCAATCAAAGTCATGTATTCTTCACGAGTGTGCAGACGGTTCATTTCTTTTAAAATTCTGTTACTTCCTGACTGAACCGGTAAGTGAATGTGTTTGCAGATATTAGGATGTTTGGCAATAACGTGCAGTACACTCTCATGCATATCCTGTGGATTTGAAGTCGAAAAACGGATGCGCATTTTTGGAAAACCAACGGCAACCATTTCCAGCAACTGATCGAAATCAACGGCTGTTGCTTTTTGCATTTCAGAAGCATTTACAAAATCCTTTTTTAACCCGCCTCCGTACCAAAGATAACTGTCGACATTTTGACCTAAAAGTGTAATTTCTTTAAAGCCTTTGCTCCATAAATCCTGAATTTCATTCATGATACTTTGTGGCTCACGGCTGCGTTCACGTCCGCGTGTAAAAGGTACAACGCAAAAGGTACACATGTTATCACAGCCTCGGGTAATCGAAACCAGAGCAGTAATACCGTTACTCATCAAACGAACAGGTGAAATATCTCCGTAAGTTTCTTCTTTTGATAAAATTACATTGATGGCATCACGTCCTTCGTCAACTTCAGCTAATAAATTCGGCAGATCTTTGTAAGCATCAGGTCCAACAACAAGATCGACTATTTTCTCTTCCTCCAAAAATTGACTTTTCAAACGTTCGGCCATACAGCCCAGAACGCCAACTTTCATTTTCGGATTGATACGCTTTACAGCATTATATTTTTCCAGACGTTTGCGAATAGTCTGTTCTGCCTTGTCTCGAATCGAGCAGGTATTTACCAGAACCAAATCGGCGTCTTCAAGAGTTTGTGTGGTGTTAAATCCGTTTTCAGATAAAATGGAAGCTACAATTTCGCTGTCCGAAAAATTCATCGCACAACCGTAACTTTCAATAAAAAGTTTTTTAGTATTCTCAGGTTTGTTTTCCAAAACGAGACTTTCGCCTTGTTTACTTTCCTCAATAATCTTTTCCATTGTATAATTTCAAAGTGCAAAGATAATGTAAATGGGGGGAATGTGACAAGATGGCAGAAAAAAGATTTTTGATTTTATAATTCTGTAATCTGTGATCTGAAATCAATAATCTACAATCAACAATCAGTATCTGCAATCCAAAAAGTTATACCTATATATGTATGAAGTGGGATTACAGATAAATCTGCAATTTTAGGAAACATAATACTAAAATAACTCAAAAATGAGTTCGCGGAGTAGATATTTAAAAAAAATAGATACTTTTGTTGCAGAAAAATAGAGCAATGGCAAAGAATTTAGTAATAGTGGAGTCCCCTGCAAAGGCGAAAACGATAGAGAAATTTTTAGGAAGTGATTTTCAGGTAGAGTCAAGTTACGGTCACATAGCGGACTTACCATCAAAGGAAATAGGAGTGGATGTTGAGAATGGTTTTAAGCCTAAATATGAAGTCTCTTCGGATAAAAAAGCCCTGGTAAGCAAGCTGAAAACACTATCTAAGAATGCCGATATGGTTTGGTTAGCGAGCGATGAGGACCGCGAGGGGGAGGCTATTTCTTGGCACCTGGCGGAAGAATTGAAACTGGATACTAAAAAAACCAAAAGAATTGTTTTTCACGAAATTACAAAGACTGCGATTCTTAAAGCAATCGACAATCCAAGAGAAATAGATTACAATCTGGTAAACGCACAACAGGCACGTCGTGTTTTGGATCGTTTAGTAGGTTACGAATTATCTCCGGTATTGTGGAGAAAAATTAAAGGAGGTTTGTCTGCCGGTCGTGTACAATCTGTTTCTGTTCGTTTGATTGTGGAGCGTGAGCGCGAGATTCAGAACTTTAATGCAGTGGCAACTTACTCCATTGTTGCAGAATTTGTAAATGAGGCAGGGAAAGCTTTTAAAGCAAAATTGCCAAAGAATTTTAATACTAAAAAAGAAGCCGAAGATTTTTTAAATAAAAATATCGGATCTCAATATCAGGTAGCCGATTTAGAAACGAAGCCTACCAAGAAATCACCAACAGCACCTTTTACCACTTCGACCCTGCAACAGGAAGCGGCGAGAAAATTGTATTTGCCAGTTGGAATTACCATGCAGTTAGCACAACGTTTGTACGAGGCCGGATTGATTACCTATATGAGAACGGATAGTGTGAATCTTTCTGCGGAGGCTATGAGTGCTGCTGAAGCTGAAATTATAAAATCATACGGGAAAGAATTTTCTAAACCGAGAACTTTTGCCAACAAAAATAAAGGAGCTCAGGAAGCGCACGAGGCAATCCGTCCTACCGATATGTCTCGTCATACGGTGAACATCGACCGCGATCAGGCTCGTTTGTATGATTTGATCTGGAAAAGAACCCTGGCTTCGCAAATGAGTGATGCACAATTGGAAAGAACCAATGTAAAAATCGAAGCAAACAATCACGATGAGATTTTTACAGCTTCAGGAGAAGTTTTACTTTTTGAAGGATTTTTAAAAGTGTACTTAGAAGGACATGATGATGATGAGGAAGAACAAGAGGGAATGTTGCCTGCTTTAAAAGTAAACGAAAAATTAGCAAACAATTATATTACAGCAACCGAAAGGTATTCAAGACCTCCGGCGCGTTATACAGAGGCTTCTCTGGTGAAGAAATTAGAAGAATTAGGAATCGGTCGTCCGTCTACCTATGCACCAACAATTTCTACTATTATCAACAGAAACTATGTTGAGAAAGGAACTCTGGAAGGACAGGAGCGTAATTACACGCAACTGACCTTGCAAAATAGTAAAGTGGGAGAGAAGCTGTTAAAAGAAAATACAGGTTCCGACAAAGGGAAACTGGTTCCAACAGATATCGGAACAATCGTTACTGATTTCTTGGTGAAGAACTTTGGAAATATTCTGGACTATAACTTTACCGCAAAAGTAGAACAGGATTTTGATGAAATTGCCGAAGGAAATATTGACTGGGCAACCATGATGCAGGAATTCTACAATAAATTCCATCCAAATGTAAAAGAAGTTGAGGCAAATGCTGAACGTGAAAGCGGAGAGAGAATTTTAGGAAAAGATGCTGACGGAAGACAAGTTTCAGTTCGTTTAGGAAAATTTGGACCAATGGCTCAAATTGGAGAAGCGGACGATGAAGATAAAAAATTCGCCAGTTTAATGGCTGATCAAAATATCGGAAGTATTACACTGGAAGATGCTTTGAATTTGTTTTTACTTCCTAAAAGCTTAGGAGAATACAAAGGAGAAGAAGTGGAAGTGAATAACGGTCGTTACGGTCCATACGTACGTCATGGAAGTGTTTTTATTTCGTTGCCAAGAGGAGAAGATCCTTTAAGTGTTTCAAAAGAAAGAGCGCAGGAACTGATCGATGAAAAAGCACTTGCAGACGCACCAATTGCAACGTATAAAGGCGAACCGGTTCAAAAAGGAGTGGGACGTTTTGGTCCGTTCATTAAATGGAATGGCCTTTTTGTGAACGTAAGCAAGAAGTATAATTTTGATAATTTATCGCAGGCAGATGTTGAAGAATTAATTGAAGATAAATTACAGAAGAATATTGATAAAGTGCTTCACAACTGGGAAGAAGAAGGAATTTTGGTTGAAAAGGCACGTTGGGGGCGCTCTGTAATCACAAAAGGAAAAATCAAAATTGAACTGAGTAAAGAGGTTGATGCTACGAAATTAACATTGGAAGAAGTTCAGGAAATGATTGCCAAGAAAACACCGGCTAAGAAAACACCGGCTAAAAAAGCTGCAACCACAAAGAAAGCTACAACTGCAAAAAAAGCACCTGCTAAAAAACCAGCTGCAAAAAAGAAATAAAGAATGGAGTTTGATTTTTTAGAGCCACTTAACGACGGGATTTTAAAATTTATTAGTTCGTTGTCTTCGCAGGAGTTGGGAAGTAAGATAGTTTTGCATACTGAGGATCAGTTTCCGGATATCAGTAAAATCAATATTGCGATTATTGGTGTTTTAGAAGATCGTCGTAATGAAGATTCAATTAACATTGTTAATCTGAATGCCGTTCGTAAAAAACTTTATGGTATGTTTCCGGGAAACTGGGATGCTTCGGTTGCTGATTTGGGAGATATTCTCGCAGGAAATTCTGTAGAAGATACTTATTTTGCTTTAAAGCGAGTGACATCTACTTTAATTAAGAACAAAGTAATTCCTATAGTTCTTGGGGGTTCACAGGATTTAACCTATGCGTTATATCGTGCGTATGACGATTTAGAGCAAATGGTGAATATGGTTGCGGTGGATAATAAGTTTGATTTTGGTAAAGAGAATGAAACGGTTTCGGCTAATTCTTATTTAACCAAAATTATTATCGACGAGCCTAATAATCTTTTTAATTACTGCAACATTGGTTATCAGACTTACTATAATTCACAAGAAGAAATTGATCTGATTGAAAAATTGTTTTTTGATGCCTATCGTTTAGGGGAAATCTCCAATAAAATTGCATTGGCGGAACCGGTTTTTAGAGATGCTGATTTGGTTAGTATCGATTTGAACTCGGTAAAATCTTCAGCTTCAGGAAATATGGTTTCGTTTGAACCAAACGGTTTCAATGGAAAAGAAATATGTTCACTGGCAAGGTATGCCGGAATAAGTGATAAAGTTTCCAGTTTTGGAATTTTTAATCACAATAGTACAGCGCCTGAAGCTGGTATCATTGCGCAAATAGTATGGTATTTTATCGAAGGATATCATTACAGATCGAAGGAGTATCCTTTTGGTAGTAGAGCAACGTACTTGAAATATATTGTTCCTCTTGAAGAGGAAGAATTGATCTTTTATAAAAGTGATAAAACAGACCGTTGGTGGATTGAAATTCCGTTTGAATCAAACGGTCACAATAAATTAAAGAGAAATACGTTATTACCGTGTTCTTACGACGAGTATCTGAGTGCTTGTAATCAGGAATTGCCTGAAAGATGGTGGAAAGCACAACGAAAAAATGCTTTGTAAAATGAAATTTTAGCAGAAATTTTATTTTTTCTGGATTTTTGAAATAGTGTTAAATAGTATTAGTAAGACAAGTCGTACAGTAACTGATAAATAACGTCTTACGTCGATTTTTTGTGTTAGTTTATCGATGAAATATTTTTTTTTATTTTATTTAACATTATTTTTGACCGATAAAATAAATTTCGCAACTAGTATTGTTTTTTAGATAAATAATAAATACGTTTACGGACTTATAATAATGAATAGATAATCCCAAATTTATATGAAGAAGTTTATTGCATTTGCAACAATGTTAACACTGGTAATTGGCTGTGGTAAGTCAGGTGACAAAGGTGAGTTGGTAGGTGTTACAGGAGGTAAATGGCATCCTGAGAAGCCTTATGGAATGACATTAGTTCCCGGTGGATCTTTTATTATGGGTAAATCAGATGCTGATTTAGCTAATGTGGAGGATGCTCCTACTAGAACGGTGACAGTTCGTTCATTTTATATGGATGAAACAGAGATTACCAATAGTGAGTACCGTCAATTTGTAGAGTGGGTAAAAGACTCTACAATGAGAGTTCGTTTGGCTATTTTAGCTGATGAAACAGGTCAAAAACCTGCAGGTGATTCTAAAGGTAAAAAAGGCGGAAGTATTGCTGATTTTGCATTTAATGATTCAGATCCGGAAAAAATGACTGCATATGATAAATATATGTATGATAACTACTACAGTGTAGGAACAAAAGATGATCCTTATGCAGGTAGAAAATTAAACAAAAAAGTAAAGTTAATTAAAGATACAAAAGCTTACCCGGATGAGTATTATACTGAGGTAATGGATTCTATGTATTTGCCAATTGAAGAGTCTTATAATGGTTTAAGAACAATTGATGTAAACAAATTGAAATTCCGTTATTCTTGGATGGATATTCAGGCTGCAGCGAAAGCTAAAGTTGGAAAAAGAAAAGACTTCGTTAAAACGGAACAAGTAAGTGTTTATCCTGATACAACAGTTTGGATTAAAGATTTTGCTTATTCTTACAATGAGCCAATGCATAACGATTACTTCTGGCATAAAGCTTATGGAGATTATCCTGTAGTGGGTGTAACCTGGAAACAGGCAAAAGCATTCTGTGCATGGAGAACTTTGAACAAAAACGGTTATATCAAATCTAAGAAAAAAGGACGTGACTTAGTAAATGCTTTCAGATTGCCAACAGAGGCAGAGTGGGAGTATGCTGCAAGAGGAGGTCTGGAATCAGCTACTTACCCTTGGGGAGGTCCTTATACGAAAAGCGACAGAGGTTGTTTCTTAGCAAACTTCAAACCAAGCAGAGGAGATTATGCTGCCGACGAAGCATTATACACTGTTGAAGCTAAATCTTATGAAGTTAACGGTTATGGTTTATACAACATGGCAGGAAACGTTTCAGAGTGGACTGATTCAGCTTATAACCCAAATGCATACGAGTATGTTTCTACAATGAACCCTAACGTAATTGACGGAAACAATCAAAGAAAAGTAGTTCGTGGAGGTTCTTGGAAAGACGTTGCTTATTTCCTACAGGTAAGTACACGTGACCACGAATATGCTGATTCTGCGAGAAGTTATATTGGTTTCAGAACTGTACAAGATTACATGGGAACTCAATCAACTGGAGGCGGTAAGAAGAAAAAGTAATCATTTAATTAATTAAAATCAAATAAGTAAACCAAATCAACAAATCTATTTTAAATTAAAACCTAAAAAAAGTATTATGGCATTATTAAGTAAAAAAGCAATGAATTTCGCTTATGGTATGGGAGCGGCAGTAGTAATTATTGGAGCATTATTCAAAATTACTCACTTTGAGATTGGACCATTAACAGGGACTGTTATGTTATCGATTGGATTGGTAACTGAGGCGTTAATCTTTGCTCTTTCTGCTTTCGAACCAGTTGAAGACGAATTAGACTGGACTCTTGTTTACCCTGAATT
Organism: Flavobacterium sp. WG21; assembly: GCF_000335775.1. NCBI lineage: Bacteria > Pseudomonadati > Bacteroidota > Flavobacteriia > Flavobacteriales > Flavobacteriaceae > Flavobacterium > Flavobacterium sp. WG21. Next base: position 49,017 of record NZ_AMYW01000016.1, on the reverse strand, counting down.
AGCGAATGGTCAGGCTAGAAAAAAAGCTGACAAAGTTGAGGCACCATCTGACGCCCAAGGATTATTGTCTCAAAAATTAGATGCAATGTTGAGAGATGCTAAAATTGACGGAGAGTTAATGGCTAGCTTAGGAAACAGCATCAAAAACTTCGAAGGAGCTGCTAAAGCTATTTCTCCAACAGTTGATTCAATTGCAGGACAAAAGAAATATGCTGAAGAAATGTCTATGGCTGCTGCACAAATGGAATCATTAAACAGTTTATACAAAGTTCAATTAGAAAGTGCTTCTAGAAATGCACAAGCAAACAGCGAAATTGCTGAAAATGCTTCTAAATTAAAAGAACAAATGCAATCTATGACTGCAAACATTGCTTCATTAAACAGTGTTTACGGTGGTATGCTTTCTGCAATGAGTAACAAAGGATAATTAGTTTTTGACTATTATATTAAATTTATTAATAAGAACTAATTAGAAAAAATGGCAGGAGGAAAATTAACCCCTAGACAGAAGATGATTAACCTGATGTATCTGGTTTTCATCGCAATGTTAGCAATGAACGTATCAAAAGAAGTTATATCTGCTTTTGGTTTGATGAATGAAAAATTTGAAGATGCAAATACTTCTTCAGTTACTACAAATGCTGGTTTATTGACAGCTTTAGATCAGAAAGCTGCTGAAGCAAAAGGAGAATTCGCTATCGCTGCGGGAACTGCTCATAAAGTTGAAGCAATTACAAAAGATTTTTATAGTTTTATTGGAGGTCTGAAAACTCAGGCTGTAAAAGGATTTGAAGTAGATAAAGAAACTGGAAAAATGCCTTATGAGTCTATGGACAGAGGTGATAACATCGACGATTGGTTTACAGGAGACGGTTACACTAAAAAAGGAAATGAAATTATCGCTAAAATCGAGAAATACAAATCAGATATTAAAGCTGCTTTAGGTACAGATAAAAAATATGCTGATATTATTGCAGAGGTAGAGAAAAAATTTAATGTTTCTGATGTAAAAAACAAAGAAGGTATAAAAGAAAAATACTTAGCATATCACTTCAAAGGATTTCCAGCAATTGCTTCAGCTGCAAAACTTTCAGCTTGGCAAAATGATGTTCAAAAACTTGAAGCTGACGTTTACAACCGTGCTTTAGGAAAAGCGGCTGTTGCTGCTGCTTCTTACAGCAATTATCAAGCGATTGTTGTTTTAGACAAAAACGCTTACTTCCAAGGAGAAAAAGTTACTGGTAAGGTAGTTTTAGGTCGTTATGACGAAAACACAAAACCAACTTCATTCCAAGGTCCTGGACAAATCGTTAACGGACAAGCGGTTATTTCCTTAACTGCAGGAGGTGTTGGAGAGCAAAATATTAATGGACAATTTACATTCTTAGAAGACGGTAAAAACATTCCACTTAAATTTGCCGGAAAATATGTTGTAGTACCAAGACCAAACTCTGCTACAATTTCTGCTGATAAAATGAACGTAGTATATAGAGGAGTTGTGAATCCAATCTCTGTATCGTTCGCTGGTGTTGATGCAAACAAAATTGTTGCAAGTGCTCCAGGATTAGTATCTGCTGGAAAACCTGGAAAATATAACATGAACCCGGGTTCAGGTACTGAAGCTACTATTTCTGTTACTGGTACATTGCCAAACGGAGATAAAGTTACAGATAAGAAAACATTTAGAATTAAAGGTATTCCTGGACCAACTGGTACAATTAGAGGAGAAATGGGTGTTGTTAAAGGACCTAAATCTAACTTAGAAATTGCTACAATTGGTGCTAAATTACTTGATTTCGATTTCGAAGTTGGTTTAGATGTTGTTGGATTTAATTTAAAAATTGCAGGACAACCTACAGTGGTTGTTAATGGTAACAGATTAAATGCACAATGTAAATCAGTTCTTGCAAGAGCTGGTAAAGGAGACCAGGTTACTATTTCTGAAATTAAAACTAAACTTGTTGGAGCTGGTAGTTATTTATTGCCAAGAACTGCTCCGGTAATTTACGAAATACAATAATATAGTAGGTAAAACTACTTCAATATCTTATAATGATATCATGATGAAAGTAAGAAATTTTTTAATAGCTATTGTTTCTATCGCTGGAGGATTTTCTTCCTATGCGCAATCGAATTTGCTTAATGCAAAAACACCGGCTCAGATAGGTCTTAAGACTCCTGCGCAACTTATTTCTGATAACGATAAGCCTTTAGCTTATGGTTATGTAGATGATAGAGATATCTTAATGGGAAAAACTACTTGGGAGATCATTGATTTAAATGAAAAAATCAATTTTCCAATGTACTTTCCGGTTGATACGGCTAATATTGGTTCTGACAGACGTTCACTTTATGATGTTTTGACGAAAGCTGTTAAAAGCGGCAAAATAACTGAAGTATACAGCGACAGTTATTTCAATACTAAAAAATCTTTGAAAGATATTCAGGGTGCATTATCACGTATTGACACAACAGATGCAGGTAGAGAATTAATCAACCAATATCCGGACGACTACAAAACACGTGTTGTGAAGAAAAAAGTTGTAACTGGTACTGGTAAGAAAAAAGTAGTTTCTTATGTTGATGAAACTGTTGGTCCAACAAGAACGGTGCCAGCTGAGTATATCCTGAAACAAGACTTAACTGCTGCAGATGTTACACAATATAAAATTAAAGGATACTGGTATTTTGACAAACGTCAAAGCGAATTAAAATATCGTTTGCTTGGAATTTGTCCAGTAACTCCGGATGTTTACACAATGAATAGTGACGAAAAAGATTATATTGAGTTGTTTTGGGTTTTCTTCCCTAACGCCAGAGAGGCGCTACACGAAGCAAAAGCATTCAACGATAATAACTCTGCGCTTCCAATTTCATTCGATCAGATTTTAAATTCAAGACGTTTTAATGCGGTTGTTTATAAAGAAGAAAACTTGTACGGAGATCGTGAGATTAAAGATTACATGAAAGACAACGCACAAAACCAATTGTTAGAATCTGAAAGAGTAAAAGAGAAGATTCGTAACTTTGAGCAAGATATGTGGAACTACTAAGTATCTGAATAACAATATGTCAAAAACTCTTACTACATTTGTAGTAAGAGTTTTTTTTGCTCATTATCTTGAGAATCAGTTTAAATGGTGAATTTGTTGAGCTTTTTAGGTTTGATTCGGGTAGAGTAGTTGTTATTGTGGTGTTTCTTTATGTTGTGTGAGAAACACGACAATAAATGCCATGTGTTTACGTTCAATAGATTTTAATTGTCTCATTATGAAAGTAAGAAAGTTTTTAATCGTTATTGTTGGAGTTATTGGAAGTTTTAGTTCTATTATGGCGCAATCAAATTTGCTGAATGCAAAAACGGCAAATCAGATCGGGATAAAGAATCCTGCTCAGTTACGTGCTGACAATGATAAGCCATTGGCTTACGGTTATGTTGACGACAGGGATATTTTAATGGGAAAAACAACCTGGGAGATTGTTGATTTGAATGAAAAAATCAATTTTCCATTGTATTTTCCGGTGGATACTGCCAATATTGGTTCGGATAGACGTTCTCTTTATGATGTTTTGATCAGAGGAATAAAAGCAGGAAGAATCACGGAAGTGTATGCCGACAGCTACTTTAATACTAAAAAATCACTTAAAGATATTCAGGGCGGATTATCACGTATCGATACGACTGATGCCGGAAGGGAATTAATCAATCAATACCCGGACGACTACAAAACACGGGTGGTGAAGAAAAAAGTAGTTACAGGTACAGGTAAGAAAAAAGTAGTTACTTATGTTGACGAAACAGTTGGCCCGACCAGAACGGTACCTGCTGAGTACATTTTAAAACAAGATTTAACGGCGGCAGATGTTACTCAGTATAAATTGAAAGGATACTGGTATTTTGACAAACGTGAGAGTGAATTGAAATACCGATTACTCGGAATTTGTCCTGTGACACCCGATGTTTATACCATGAATAGTGATGAGAAAGATTATATTGAACTGTTTTGGGTTTTCTTTCCCAATGCAAGAGAAGTGTTGAACGAAGCAAAAGCATTTAACGATAGTAATTCGGCACACCCAATTTCATTCGATCAGATTTTAAATTCGAGACGTTTTAATTCGATTATCTATAAAGAAGAAAATGTATATGGAGATCGTGAAATTAAGGATTACATGAAAGATAATGCACAAAAACAGCTGTTGGAATCTGAAAGAGTAAAAGAGAAGATCCGTAACTTCGAACAGGATATGTGGAGCTACTAAGAAATTAGTAACATTATACCAAAAACTCTTATTACATTTGTGGTAAGAGTTTTTTATTTTACCTTTTTACACATGTTGGATTATATAATTGTCGGATCTGGATTGGCTGGAATTTCATTTGCTGAAATTGCGTTTAAAAACAATAAATCTATAGTAGTTATAAATGATGAATCGCAAAATTCATCAAGAGTTGCGGGAGGATTGTACAATCCTGTAATTTTAAAACGCTTTAGTGAGGTTTGGAAAGCAGAAGAACAGTTGTCCTTAATGGACGAATTCTATGAGACCATCGAAGGTAAGCTGAAAACGAAGGTGAATTTTAAGCTTCCTATTTTAAGAAAATTTTTCTCTATAGAAGAACAAAACAATTGGTTCTCAGCTTCGGATAAACCACTTCTGGCACCATTTCTTTCTACCAAATTAATCTTTAAAAAATACAATGGTATCGATTCTCCGTTTGATTATGGTGAGGTTTTACATACCGGTTATGTCGATACGGCTTTATTGTTGGATAAATACCACGAGTATTTACTTCAAAACAAATTATTGCTTCAGGAGTCGTTTGATTATGCTAAACTGATTATTGAGGAAGATTTTGTTCAGTATAAAGAATATCAGGCTAAGCATATTATTTTTGCAGAAGGTTTCGGATTACATGCCAATCCGTTTTTTCAGGATTTGCCATTAGATGGGACTAAAGGGGAGCTTTTTGTTATCAAAGCACCTGATCTGGATCTGGATGTAATTGTGAATACCAGCGTCTTTATTTTGCCTTTAGAAAACGATTTGTTTAAAGTGGGAGCAACCTACAATTGGAAAGACAAAACAGATACGCCAACGGAAGAAGGAAGAACAGAGTTAATCGATCGTATAGAGGAAATAATCAATTGTCGTTTTGAAGTTGTTTCGCATTTTGGTGGGGTGAGACCAACGGTACGCGATCGTAGACCAATTATTGGTACACACAATCAATACAGTTCACTACATCTTTTAAACGGATTAGGGACGCGCGGTGTAATGCTGGGTCCGGCTATGGCCAAAGATTTATATGAGTATATCGAAGACCAAAAACCTTTAGATCCAACAATTGATATTCATCGTTTCTACAAGAAAAGAAAATAGCTTTATTTCGATCCCGCTTCTGGATCATAAGAAACAAACATGTTAATGTAAAGGTTTCTCGAAAGTCTTAAGACAAATGGGAATAATAGAATCAACGTTGCAACAATGATCAGAAAAGACTCCTCGACTGACGTTTTGAAAAATACAAACGAAACGATAAAAGCCGCAATTCCGACTGCAACATTTAAACCATAACTAACATACATAGCACCATAAAAAAACGATGGTTCTATCTGGTATTTTAATCCACAGTGACTACAATTTTCGTTCATTTTTAGCACCTTAGTCAAATGAAGCGGATTTCGGTCTGAATACATACTTTCTTTCTGGCATCTCGGGCAGCTTCCTGTTAGTATACTGTTTAGTTTGGATCCTTTTTTTAACATGATGATAATTCAGTTATTTGTTGAAGTTATAGAGAATCATTTTTTGCTTTTAGAGTAAAACCTTTTGATTCTGAAAAAAATATTTAAAAATTTATCTTACAAAGATGAGTTGAACAAATATACCATTTTAGTTTGTAATTTTTGCACAAACGAAGCTATGACTTATTATGACTGCCTGATGAGTTTTTTTAAATAACAAAACTCAATTTGTTAATAAATATTTCTGCTTTTACGGGAACCCTCATTTTTACTTAGCTTGCTTTTCGTATCATTGTATGGTTTAATTTTTTTTAAAAGGATATTTTAATGGCAATAAATTTACAGAAAGGACAAAAAATTGATATTGGTTTATCAAGAATTACTATCGGATTAGGCTGGGATCCAAATGAAGGAACAGGGCATGATTTTGATTTGGATGCTTCGGCTATAATGATCAATTCTGATCGCAAGCTTCTTGGCGAAAATTACTTTGTTTTTTATAATAATCTTGCCTCTCCGGATGGAGCATTAGAACACACTGGAGATGATCCAACAGGTGGTAACAGTGATGGTGATGATGACGAGGCAATTAAGGTTGATTTGAGTAAAATTTCTCCCGAAGTTAAAGAAATCCTTTTTGTGGTTACCATAGAAGACTTTGAAAGAAGAAAACAAAATTTTGGACAGGTAAGAAATTCATATATCCGAATTGTAGACGATGCCACAGGTCAGGAAATTGCCAAATATGAATTAGACGAAGATTTTTCTATTGAGACCGGTGTCGAGTTTGGAAGATTGTACAAACGAAATGAGCAATGGAAGTTTGAGGCTTCCGGAATTGGCTACAGAGCCGATTTAGGATTCTTTTTAGAAAAATATTATTCAGGAGAAATAATTAAATAGGTCTGATCTTTTAATGTTAATCGGGTTAAGGATATTGTTCTTTGCCTTGATTTATAAAGATGTTCTTAGAAGCTAACCGCCATCAATAGGAAGTAAGTTAATTAGTAAATTATAGTAAGACAGGTATTTCTGTACATATTTTAAAAGCATTCATTTGGAAATAAATTACAAAAAACACACCCATATTTCTTTCGATTTATGGCTGACATTAATAAAATCCAATCCGGAGTTTAAGAAGAAGAGAAATTTATTGTTTAAAAATTTCTTTGAAGTTGATTGTACGATCGATAAAGTAAATGAAGTAGTGAGATACTATGATGTTTTGTGCAATAATATTAACGAAAAAACAGGATTGAATATTGATACGTATGAAATTTATTATTTAATTTTAAGCGCACTCGAAGTTGATATTAATAAATTCGAAACAAGTAAGTTAAGTCAGTTTTATGAAGAAACAGATTCTTTGTTTATGAACTATAAGCCGGAGTTAATTTTTCCGGATACTAAGAAATTGTTTCAGGAAATAACAAATGAAGATAAGACTATTAATATCCTGAGTAATACAGCTTTTATCAAAGGCAGAACCTTAAAAAAACTATTGGCGTATTATGAATTGACAGATTTTTTTAAATTTCAGATTTATTCTGACGAAGTTGGATTTTCGAAACCAAACAATGAAATTTTTCAATTGGTTTTTGATGAGATTAACACCTTTAAAAGTACGGAAAAAAAACAAATATTACACGTCGGAGATAATAGTGTTGCAGATTACAATGGAGCAATTAATTTCGGATTTGATGCTCATTTATTAAAAATATAAAAGTGAATAAAAGTTACAGCTTACATAAGATAGTGGACAAAGATAACTGTCCGTTTAAGGAACAAGAATACAGTAAATTTAAATTTGGTGACAAATCATTTGCAGAGAAGTTTGCAAAGGAATTGTTTGAAGGTTTCGTGTCAGAATTTGGAGAATTGTTGTTGTCGGAACAAGAAATTGTTATTCTGCCGAGCCCATTCTTATCCATACCAACAGCCTCGAATTTTTTGTGTTCTTATTTTAAAAAAGAGCTGAATAGTTTTTTATTCAAAAATGGTAAAAAGACCAGTATAGAATCTAAAATTTACAGAAACCAAACCTATGTTACAGATTACGGAAATTTAGATTTTGATGAAAGGGTAAAGCTAATCTCGAACGATACCTACTATATCGATCGTAATTTTATAGACGGAAAGCTTTGCATTTTTGTTGATGATATTAAAATTACCGGCAGTCACGAACATACCGTGAATAAAATTCTAAATCAATACAATGTAAATGGAGATTTTGTTTTTGTGTATTTCGCAGAATTAGTGAATAAAGACATTCATCCTAAAATTGAAAATCATTATAACTACTATGCTGTTAAAAATGTTGAAGATATTGTTGACATTATAAACAGTCCTTCTTTTCAATATAATACCAGAATCGTCAAATTTATTTTAAGTTTAAATGAAGAGCAGTTTAGGTATTTAGCAGAAAATATTTCAATCGAAAAAACGAATGACTTATTTCATCTGGCAATAAGCAATAATTATCATCAGATTCTAGAGTATAAATCAAACATTAATGTAATAAAAATAGATTAAAACTATGGCTATCAATTTACAAAAAGGACAACGTGAAAACATAAATGCACCTAAATTTACCATTGGTTTAGGATGGGATACAAACAGCAGCAGTACAGGATCAGGTTTTGATCTTGATGCGTCGGTATTTATTTTGGGAGATAACAGAAAAATTATATCAGATTCTCATTTTGTTTTCTACAACAATCTAACCTCACCTGACGATGCAGTAATACATACAGGTGATAATTTAACCGGAGACGGTGACGGAGATGATGAGCAGGTAAAAATTGATTTGACTAAAATCAATTCAGCAGTAAAAGAAATTTGTGTTGTTGTAACCATCCATGATGCTGAAAACAGAAAACAGAATTTTGGTCAGGTGAGAAACTCTTTCATTCGTATTGTAGATGACAGCAATAACAGTGAAATGGTTAAATATGAGTTAGAAGAAGATTTCTCAATAGAAACGGCAGTAGAGTTTGGGAGAATTTACAACAAAGACGGGCAATGGAAATTTGAAGCTATTGGCGTTGGAATGAAAGGCGGGTTAGAGGATTATTTAAATAAATACAATTAAAAAAAGATATGGCAATTAATTTAGAAAAAGGGCAACGTATCAATCTTGAAAAAAGTAACGGTACTAAATTACAAAATATTTGTGTTGGTGTAAACTGGGGAGCAATTGAAAAGAAAGGGCTTTTCGGTACCAAAAAAGAAGCAGTAGATTTAGATGCAAGCTGCGCCATTTATGACGATAAGAAAAATCATATTGATTCTGTAAATTTTAGAAAATTAATATCAAACGATCGTGCGATCAAGCACAGTGGTGATGATTTAACGGGAGATTTAAATGGAGATGACGGTTTGGATAATGAAGTAATTACTTTAGACTTTTCGCAATTATCACCGGCTGCAAATCACGTTGCATTTTTTATAAATAGTTTCAGAGGTCAGGATTTTAAAGACATTCCTTTCGCATCTATCAGAATTTACGAAGGAACTCCAACAAGAGTAAGTCAGGAATTTGCCCGTTATGATGTTGCAAATGATGCTTCTTTTGCAGGAAATGTTTCTATGGTTTTGGGTGTTTTTTACAAAAGAAACGGAGATTGGAAATTTAGTGCAATTGGAACACCAACAAATGATAAAAAGTTGGAACAAACTATAGTTACCATTCAACAAAACCATCTATAAAAAGTTATGTCAGAAAATCAATTAGTTACTCAAGAGAATACCGCATTGATTGATAAGGATGGAAATGTAAACTTAGCTTCAATTTCTGAAACGGAAGTTAATAGTTACAAATCGATTTCGAATCAGTTGAATGAAAATGATACTAATTCAATCTTGAATTATGGAGCCGAAATCCAGAATTCAATTGCGAAGCAAAGTGATACTTTTTTAACCAATGTTAGAACTTATAATTCAGGTGAAGTTGGTACGTTGATAAATGACTTGCTTACAGAGTTAAATTATGTTGATGTAGATCAGTTAGATCAGGGACCGTTTAAACGTTTCCTGTCTAAAATTCCGATTCTGAACAAATTAGTAACCGATGTAAAGAAATTATTCCAGCAATACGATAAAATTACTGTAAATATCGATAAGATCAGTAATAAGGTAAAGGCAGGAATGATCAATTCGGTAAAAGATAACAGTGCTCTTCAAACCATGTTTGACGGAAATGTGAATCTTATCAAAGAGATGGAAAAACACATTATTGCGGGACAAATTCGATTTAAAGAATTGGGTGAAGAACTTGCTGTAATGGAAGGAAATCCGGCTCAATACCAGGATTATCAAATTTCAGATAAAAGGAACTTTATTAATCGTCTGGACAAACGTCTGGCCGATATGAAAATTGTTCGCTTTATTATGCTGCAGTCTTTGGCACAAATTCGTGTGGTACAAAACAACAATACTTCAATTGCCGAAAAAGCACAATCGATTCTAACTACAACCATGCCGGTTTGGAAGAATCAATTAACGCTTGCGGTTGCTTTACAAAGACAAAAACAAAATATCGAAGTACAACGAAGAGTATCTGAAACAACCAATACCATTTTGCAGAAAAATGCTGAAATGTTAAAACAAAACAGTATTGAAGTAGCAAAAGAAAATGAAAATACAGTTGTATCTCTTGAGACTTTAAAAATGACAACAAAATCATTGATTGATACGTTGACAGAAGTAAAACAAATTCACGATCAGGGTACTGAAACCAGAAGACAGCTTGATGCCGGATTACAAAGTCTTGAGGTTGAACTAAAAAAAGGAGTGATAAGCTAATTGAACAGAAATCAGTTAAATGCAAGAGGAAGAGGAACGGTATGTTCAAATAATAAAAGATAGTAATAGAAAACTTGTGATTTTAGAATTGTTATCCAATTTCTTTAGTCACAAGGATTTTGTTGGTGTTTTAATAAAAACAAGAATCATTCATACTCTTTTTGAAAACAATAAATCATTAGACATAAATAAATTAGAACTCTTTCATATACAGTTTACAAGCAGTTTTATTGAGTTGTTTCAAAAATTAAAAAAATCAAAAGAACAGCAGTATCTTTTGATTTCTGATGAGATTTATATCAATGAAGATATCATAACCAAATTAAAATCAGAAATTGGAGAATCCGGATTTGCAGAAAAAGCAAAGACACATGCTCAAAATATGTCTGGAAAAATTGAAGTACTCTACAGTATGTTTGTCAATGAAAGTTCAGATTTTTTTAGTTGGAATGAAATCACAAGTTTTTCAGACCGTGTAAAACTTGAATATTATCGAGAGATTACAATTGAAGAATATGAAAAAATAGCCTCTTTAAACAAGAAGCTGTATGAAAATAAACATGCGAAATTTGAAAAGAAACTTTTAGGAAGACTAAACATCCTGAAATTTAAAATTAAGTTTTTGTGTGGGCTGGTTTGTAATAATGAAGTTATCGAGATATTCGAATTTAGAGACTCTAACGATAAATTTATTTTCATCGCTAATGAAAAAGCATTTTACTTTTTAGATGATGCAGTAGTAGAAGAAATTAATCTTGCTAAAAATGATTCCGTTAAGGGTGAAATTATCACGCAATTAAAAGAAAAAAACTCAGCATTAACATTTGAATTAAGTACAATAAAAACATCATTTCCTGAAAATGTAAATGGTGTATTGCGAGAATATCTGAATAAAATTTCCTCAATGGATTTTATAGAAGAGCTTCAAAATGTAGATGAGCAAACCAATATTTTAAAAACAATGTTAAATATTAATATTAAATAAAAGAAAATTAAAATGGCAATTAATTTAGAAAAAGGTCAAAGACAGAGTATTGATGCTCCAAAATTTATTGTTGGACTTGGCTGGGATAGTAATTCAAGTAACACAGGAGAAGGATTTGATTTGGATGCTTCCGTTTTTTTAGTGGGTGCTAATGGAAAAATTCCAAATGACAACCATTTTGTTTATTATAATAATTTGAAATCGCCAGACGGAGCTGTAACACATACGGGAGATAATTTGACCGGAGCAGGAGACGGAGATGACGAAAAGATTCAGATTGATTTGTCTACAGTATCACCGGATGTGAATGAAATTTGCTTTGTTGTAACGATTCACCATGCTGATACCAGAAGACAAAATTTTGGTCAGATTAGAAATTCATTTATCAGAATTGTAGATCAAACCAATACCGAATTAGTGAAGTACGAGCTTGATGAGGACTTTTCTATTGAAACAGCAGTAGAGTTTGGAAGACTTTATAAAAGAAACAATGAGTGGAAGTTTGAAGCCGTAGGTATTGGTATGAAAGGTGGCTTACAGGATTATTTAAATAAATACAACTAATTTAAAACACTATTAACAAACATGGCTATTAACTTAACTAAAGGGCAAAAAATTGATTTAAGAAAATCAAGTGGCGAAACATTAACAAACTTTTGCGTGGGTGTAAACTGGGGTGCAATTGAAACAAAAGGATTTTTAGGATTATCAAAAAACGTAGTAGAAATTGATTTAGATTTGAGCTGTGTGTTGATTGATGATCAGAATAAACTTTGCGATCATTTGTATTCTCCTCTATACAGAGTAGAAGTATTGCAGCAATTTGGTCTTCCAAAAGGTAAATTGTTAAGTGTTGACGGTGCTTTAAAACACACAGGAGATGACCTTGCAGGTGATACTGGTGGAGATGATGGTTTAGATAATGAAATTATTACGGTTGATCTTTCTAAAGTTGATGCTAAAGTAAATCAGATTTTTTTCTTTTTAAATAATGCAGGAAAAGAAGATTTCTCACAAATTCCGTATGCTAAAATCAGAATGTATGAAGGTACTCCAACCAGAGTAGTTTCAGAATTTGCTTCTTATAATGTTTCTGCTGATTCTCAATATGTAAACAAGCGTTCTATCATTATGGGGAAATTATACAAACGTAATGGAGAATGGAAATTCAGCGCAATAGGTGATCCTACCGATGATACATTTTTAGGACAGACTATTCACAAAATAGTACAGTCTTACCTGTAATGCAAATCAAAAATATCGACGGACTCAGCGTTTCTCAAATTAGAAACATGGTTCAGCAGGGAGGTAAATTTGTTGTATTCCCGTACACAGTGTCGTTTATATTAATGACCTTAAAAAGAAGTTCTGATATTTATTTCATTAAGGCGAATGAAAATACGTTTAAGTATTCATATGGTTTTGTTTTTCTGAATCTGATCGTTGGTTGGTGGGGTATTCCCTGGGGACCGATTTACACAATAGGTTCGGCATATCATCATGCAGTAGGAGGTAAAGATCTGACCCAGGCAGTTCTGAGCCATTTAATACAACATGACCCTGAAGCAAATACCAATACTTACAATATAAACGGTATAGAAAGCTCTAATGAAAGAAGTGAAGTAACCGAAGCACCAATCTATAATATTCCTGTATAAATCACATTTACTATGAGAAGACTGCCTGTGTACTTATTATTAGATACTTCCGGTTCAATGACCGGAGAACCTATTGAAGCTGTGAAAAACGGTGTTCAAATGATGGTGAGCTCGTTAAGACAAAATCCACAAGCCATTGAGACGGCTTTTTTAAGTATCATTACATTCGATACTACAGCGCAGCAAATTATCCCATTAACGGATTTGGCTTCTTTTCAAATGGTCGATATTAAAGCAGCCGGAGTGACAGCCTTTGGAGATGCATTGAGATTAGCGGCACAAAAGATAGAAACTGAAGTCGCCAAAACAACAACAGAACAAAAAGGAGACTGGAAACCATTGGTATTTATTATGACTGACGGAATTCCAACCGATAATTGGGAAAGTGGTCTCAATGAATTTAAAAAAGCAAAAGTCGCCTACACCATTGCCTGTGCTGCTGGTGGAGGAGCCGATACCGCTATTTTAAAAAGAATCACAGATAATGTAGTAAGTCTGGATACAGCGGATAGTTCCAGCATTGGAAAATTTTTTCAATGGGTCACAGCTTCGATTGGAGTAACTTCAACAAAAGTAGAGGACTTCGGTAAAGAATTTACAAATCTAAAAGAATTGCCTCCGCCTCCGTCTGAACTAAACATTGTAGTTTAAATTTCGGCGAGGCAGAGTTTATATTGCCTTTTTAATTCAATAAACTTTTTCGTATTACATCTTTTTTAAAGAAGTTATACGCATTAAGTATGCTTGCGAATTTCTAAAACTCATGTTAGTAGTAAAGTAATTCCATTTATTAAATCATTTTAAAGTTATGAGAAGACTACCTGTTTATTTTTTGCTGGACACCTCGGGTTCGATGTATGGAGAGCCCATTCAGGCGCTAAATAATGCCTTAAGCGGTATGATTAATACTTTGCGATCAGATCCTCAGGCTTTAGATTCCCTTTGGATTAGCATTATAACTTATGATCGTGAAGTAAAAGAAATAGTACCCTTAACAGAATTAGTTCACTTTCAGCTTCCTGAAATCACCTGTCCACAAAGCGGTCCTACAAATACAGGAGCAGGTTTGGATTTTGTGATTAAAAAGGTAAAAGCAGACGTTATAAAAGGTTCAGCAACTCAAAAAGGAGACTGGAAGCCATTATTATTTGTTTTTACAGATGGGAAACCTAGTGATATCCAGTTTTACAGAGAAAAAATTACCGAAATACGAGATCTTAATTTTGGAGCTGTTGTAGGTTGTGCAGCCGGACATATGGCGAACGATTCTATTTTGAAAGAACTGACAGATAATGTAGTGCATTTGGCATCAGCTGATAGTGCTACATTGAAACAATTTTTTAAATGGGTTTCAGAAACAATCGAACAAGGTAATAAAAGCCAGGGAACGGGTGAAAGTGTAACATTGCCGCCTCCACCAAGCGAAATAACGGTCGTAATTTAGATATGGAAGTACTAGGCACCCTGATCACAATTATTAGTATAATTGTGCATATTGTTCAAAAAGTAAATGAATCCTCCTCCAAAAGCGATAACAACAGAAACTCTTATAGGGACGTGACTTATGAGGTTGTTCATGAGTTTACACCACAGGAAAAATTAGAAAACATGAACATTGACAGTTTAAACATTTGTTATAAAACTGCCGGAATTAATGGCTTCTCTATTGAAAACGCAAGACGTACTTTGCTTAATAATTACGTGCAGGATGATTTTTATATCGATGACGTTATTATACGTCAGAATTGTATGTATATAAAAGTAATGCATGCTATTCCGTATAACGGCAGAAATAAATGTTATGGGGCTTCTTTTTCAATCAATTTTATGACTGTAAATGATGGTGTTGCTGTTTATGGAGCAAAGAAAATAAATGCCGATGAAGAATTGGTTTTTAAAGAAATCGCAAACGAATTAATAAACGCAGTTTCCTAATGTATTTCATAAAAATATTTATTCAAATTCTAATTGTTGGGTTGTTTTTATACTCCAAATTATTGCCTTATAAAGACAAATTGAATCCGCAGTACAGAAGTATTTTTGATTTTTTCAATAGTATTTTTTCACCCCTATTCAATTCTCTAAAAACAATGATAAAGCCTTTTCAGGTTGGAGTGGGTTTAGCAGTTGATATGACGCAAATTTTGCTTTTAGTTATTTTTTTAATGTTATTAAATTTCCTTTAAAATGAGAAGATTACCCATATATTTTTTAATTGATATTTCGGAATCAATGGTTGGAGAACCAATTCAACAGGTTGAAGAAGGACTGGCTACCATAATTCAGGCTTTAAAAACAGATCCGCATGCTCTTGAAACTGTTTTTGTTTCAATTATAGTATTTGCAGGACAGCCCAGAACATTAGTGCCTTTGCAGGAAATAGTAAGTTTTTATCCGCCTAAATTTCCAATTGGCAGCGGTACTTCTTTAAGCAAAGGGCTAGGGCATTTAATGTATGAGTTAAGAAGTAATATTGTTAAAACTACTTATGAGGTAAAAGGTGATTGGAAACCTATTGTTTTTTTATTTACAGACGGCGTTCCTACTGATGACAGTCAGGCAGCTATAAACGAATGGAAACAAAACTGGCAGCGAACAGCCAACTTAATTGCGATTTCTTTTGGTAACGAAACAGATACAAAATTATTAGGCGAACTTACAGAAAATGTACTGCATTTTAAAAATACCAATGTGCAATCGTATAAAGAGTTTTTTAAATGGGTAACAGACTCCATAAAAACAAGCAGCATAAGTGTTGAAAGTAATTCGAATGGTTTTGAATTGGCAAAATTAGACGGAGAAACACTTTCGAAAATAGATTTAACCAAAGAAAGTCCGAACCGTCAATATGTCGATGATAATTTTGTAGTTCTAAACGGAAAATGCCAAAATACCAAAAGGCCTTATTTAATGAAATACCGTAAAACTATTGCGGAATCTATTTATGCGGGAATAGAATTATCTTCAAAAAACTACAAGTTAGTAGGCGCATATCAGGTTGATAACTCTTATTTTGAATTAGCAGATTCGGCTAATTTTAACAATAAAGTAAATACCGATGAACTTATTGGCGGACCAACTTGCCCGTGTTGCGGAAATCAGATTGCTTTTGCCGTTTGTGTGTGCGAAAAAATACATTGTATTGGTGACGAAGATATAAGTACTTGTCCGTGGTGTAACAATCAGGGAAGTTATGGCTGCGGTGAAGACGGGTTTGATGTAAACAGAACCCAAGGATAATTCATGGAAGAGACTAAAAGATATATTCAGTCTTTTTTATCCCAAAAGAAAATTGACATTTCTGCAGATAAAGCAGCACTTTTCGAGGCTTTTATAGCTAATGAAAAAAATGTCAATGCAGTAAAAATAATTCAGGAAAACCAAAAAATGATTATGCAGAATTGGATATTGAAAAACAGAATAGACGATATTTTGACACAAACGGTCTCAATACCAAACGGCACAGTAAATAAAAATTATAAGGCAAAAATTGATTTCGATACTTTGAGCTGGAATGATTTTATTTTTTTTGAAATACAAGGCTTAGAAAGTACTGGTCTTGAATTTAATGCGAATGATGAGCTAATTGGAACTCCAAAAATTAGCGGCGATTTAAAAATAAAAATACTATTTAGAGTTCAGGGTGAGCCGGAAGATTCGATTTTAAACGAAAAAATACTAACACTGATTGTAAATCCGGATCCAAAATCGTTGTGGAAGGATTTGGAAAGCGATAAAACCGATGCGCTCTGGAAACCGGATAATGAAATTGTTGCGGCTAAATTTTTAGATAAGAATATTGTAGTAGCTTCCAAAAGAGGCCGCAGTCATGCTAATAAAGGTTCTTTTAGAGAAGACGATTTTGCCTTTAAAAATCTTGACGAAATTGGCTGGAGTGTTCTGGCAGTTTCGGATGGTGCAGGTTCTGCAAAACTTTCAAGACAAGGTTCAAAAATAGCCTGTGATTCGGTTATTCAGTATTTTGAAGAAAATTTAAACACAGAAGGTTTAAAGGAATTTGATGAGGTTTTAAGTGAACATCATCATAAAGCAACTGATGAGACTTCAAAAAAAATAAGTCATTTTGTATATCATAATTTGTCAAGAGCGGCTCATTTTGCACATCAGAAAATTGAAGAATTTGCGATCAAAAATGAAGCTGATCTGAAAGATTTTCATGCAACTTTAATTTTTGCTCTGGTTAAGAAATATAATTTCGGATATGCTGTCTTAACTTTTGGAATAGGAGACTGTCCAATCGGATTATTGAATAAAGATCTGACAGAGGTTAAGTTAATGAACTGGATTGATGTAGGCGATTTTGGGGGAGGAACACGATTTATAACCATGCCGGAAATTTTTCAAAGTGATAAATTTTCTACGCGATTTGGATTTAAATTGGTTGATGATTTCTCTTATTTAATGCTGATGACGGACGGGATTTACGATCCTAAATTTGTCGTTGAAGCCAACCTGGAAAAGATTGATAATTGGAACGAATTTCTTGAAGATCTAAACGGAAAAAATGAAGACGCAAATAAAGTTGATTTTGATAAGGGAAATACTGAAATTGCTAACCAGCTTTCAACCTGGATGGATTTCTGGAACCCGGGAAATCATGATGACAGAACCCTTGCCATAATTTATTAAGTATGAGTGTAATTACAGTAAAATCAATTAATGACACCGTGAAAACCTATCAATTTGTTGATAATGGTGAACCCATGCGTGGCGGTGTTAAAGATGTTTATTTTAGTCCGGATAGAAAATATGTTGTTGCTATTTTTAGAGATAAATTAGATTTTAATCAAAAAGAGAGATTACAAAGAATAACAAATAAGTATCTGGCTCAGATCCAGAACGGAGATGCAGGAGATTATTATTTAAATGAAGTATACAGATGGCCTACAGATGTTATAGAACATAAAGGTTTGACGGGTATAATTGTTCCGATTTACGACGGTAAATTTTTCTTTAAAAAAGGGTATGCTACCAGTGACTTAATTCAGGGAAAAGAAAAAAACGGGAAATGGTTTGCAGGTCCTAAATTCAGAAACCCCCATTTTCCTCTCAGAGTCTCGAATTCAGAATTAGGAGACTGGCTGAGTTATTTTCAGGTTTGCGTCAATTTAACCCGGGGTGTAAAGAAAATGCATGCTATGGGATTGGCCCATTCTGATTTGTCGTACAATAATGTTTTAATCGATCCAATTCAAAGATCGGCCTGTATGATTGATTTGGACGGATTAGTGGTGCCGGGTCTATTTCCGGCAGAAGTAATTGGTACAGCAGAGTTCATTGCTCCCGAAGTACTTTCGACCAAACATTTAAACAAAACCGATCCTGACAGAAAATTACCGAGTCGATTAACAGATCTGCATGCATTGCCGGTTCTTATTTACATGTTTTTACTACACAGACACCCTTTGAAAGGAGGGAAGGTTCATGATCTTGATACCGAAAAAGATGATTTGCTGTCTATGGGAGAAAAAGCAATGTTTATTGAACATCCAACGGATGAAACGAACAGACCCAAACTCAATCAGGTTTCTAAATGGGATTTGCCATGGGCAGATATTAACCAATTGCCATATTCGATTACGGGACCTTATTTAAAAACCTTATTCGATAAAGTTTTTATAGACGGATTACACAATCCGATGCAAAGACCTAATGCCGAAGAGTGGGAAATTGCATTACTCAAAACAACAGATTTAATGCAGAAGTGCCACAATGTTGCGTGCGAGCAAAAATGGTATGTTTTTGACAATACAAATACACCAAAGTGCCCATTTTGTAATACTCCCCACAAAGGTACGCTGCCAGTCTTAGACCTCTATTATCAGTTTCAGGAAACAGTATGGAAACCCGAGAATCATAGATTAATGGTTTATAACGATCAGTACTTGTTTCAATGGCATGTAAATCGTAATATTGCGCGCAATGAAAAATTAACGGCGCAACAAAAAGTACCGGTTGGTTACTTTACCTATTTTAATGATAAATGGGTATTTGTCAACCAAAAGTTAACTTCATTAAAAGACTTAACCGAAGACAAAGAAATTCCTATTGGAACTATGATAGAGCTGACTGACGGGAAAAAAATACTTCTTTCAAAAGAAGAAGGAGGAAGAGTTATCATGGTTACAATGGCCAATAAATAAATTTAAAATTAACTTAATTAATATTCAAAATGAATCAGCACCCTATTTTTTCAGAACATCCGGGATTAATAATCGTTTTCGCGATTGCAGTAGTCATCATGCTATTGTTGGACTTGGGAATTTTCAACAAAAAAAGCCATGAAGTAAGTAATAAAGAAGCAGTAACCTGGTCATTAGTATGGATTAGTTTAGCGATGATTTTTAGTGGTTTGGTTTATTACTTCGCCGGATCGGCAAAATTTTATGAATTTCAATCGGCGTATTGGATTGAAAAAGCACTTTCAGTAGATAACCTTTTTGTATTTATATTAGTATTCAAGTTTTTTGACGTAGCCAACCAAAACAAACACAAAGTTTTATTTTGGGGTATTATCGGAGCATTGGTTTTGAGAGCTATCTTTATCTTTTCGGGAGCCTTCTTAATCGAACTTACGTATTTAAACAAGCTTTTAAGTCTGGTTGGAATTGCTGGTTTCAAATACGATATCAACTTAATCATGACAGCTTTCGGATTGTTTCTGGTTTATGCAGGAATCAAATCGTGGTCTGCTGGTGATGATGATGATGAAGAGGATTACAACAATACCAGAGGAGCAAGATTAATCAGGAAGTTTTTCAGCGTTAGCGATAAATACGATGGAGATAAATTCTTTACATTCGAAAACGGAAAAAAACTGGCAACCCCACTTTTAGTAGTAGTAGCTGTAATTGAGTTTACCGATTTATTGTTTGCAGTCGATTCTATACCGGCAATTTTTGCCATTTCTAGTGATCCTTTTATTCTTTATACCTCTAACATTTTTGCTATTTTGGGACTTAGAGCGTTATTCTTCTTATTGGATAACTTCATTCACTTGTTTAGTAAATTACAATATGGTTTGGCTATAATTCTTTCGTTTATCGGAGTAAAAATGATTATTTCTCCGTTTTATCATATTGAATCTCTGTATTCATTGCTTGTAATTGGTGGGATTCTGGCAATTTCGGTAATTGCATCAGTAATGTTACCGGAACCAAAAGAGGCATAAGACCTAAAATAAAGAACTTATTAAAGCGGATAGCAGTCTAAAGATTGCTATCCGTTTTTTTATGATTTTCCTGATTGGAACAAAGAAACGGAAGGGTTAAAACTAATTTCTGGTGTAAAAAAGCCTTCTACTATTTGTTTTTAAAACGACAGTCGAAACTTAAATTAATTGTCATACTTTTGCACTTTCAAAAAGTAAAGTAAATAAGGCACTTAAAGCCTTTACTCCTTGTTATAATAGTTACAAATTATGCTTAATATACACAATCTTTCGGTTTCTTTTGGAGGAACATATTTATTTGAAGAAGTTACCTTTCGTTTAGGTGCCGGTGACCGCGTAGGTCTTGTTGGTAAAAACGGAGCGGGTAAATCTACAATGCTTAAAATGTTAGCAAGAGATTTTGCTCCTGATTCAGGGGTTATTTCCCAGGAGAAAGATATCCGAATGGGGTTTTTGCGTCAGGATATTGATTTTGAACGTGGAAGAACGGTGCTGGAAGAAGCGTATGAGGCTTTTACTGAAATTAAAATTGTTGAGAAAAAACTAGAAGAAATCAATCATCAGTTGGTGACCAGAACCGATTATGAAAGTGAAGAATACGGCCAGATCATTGAAGATTTGTCTGATTATACCCATCGTTTTGATCTTCTTGGAGGTTACAATTATGTAGGGGATACAGAGAAAATTCTTTTAGGATTAGGTTTCAAAAGAGAAGTTTTCAATAACCAAACCGAAACATTTTCAGGAGGATGGAGAATGCGTATCGAGTTAGCAAAACTGCTATTGCAATCCAATGACGTATTGCTTCTGGATGAGCCTACGAACCACTTGGATATCGAGAGTATCATTTGGTTAGAGAGTTTTCTGCGTAACTATCCGGGAGTTGTGGTAATCGTATCGCACGATAAAATGTTTTTGGATAATGTGACCAATCGTACCATTGAAATCTCATTAGGAAAAGCATACGATTTTAATAAACCTTATTCTCAGTATTTAGAATTGCGTCATGAAATTCGTGAAAAGCAATTGGCAACTCAAAAGAATCAGGCAAAGAAAATAGAAGAGACAGAAAAATTAATCGAAAAGTTCCGTGCAAAAGCTTCAAAAGCTTCGATGGCGCAATCGTTAATTAAAAAGTTAGATAAAGTAGAAAGAATCGAAGTAGATGAGGATGATAATTCGGTAATGAATATTTCGTTTCCAGTTTCAAAAGAACCGGGAAAAGTAGTAATCGAAGCTGAAAACGTTACCAAAGCTTACGGAGACAAAACGATTCTGAAAGATATTAGTTTATTGGTAGAAAGAGGAAGTAAAATTGCCTTTGTGGGACAAAACGGACAAGGAAAATCGACTTTCATTAAAGCTCTTGTAAACGAATTTGAGTACCAGGGGAACATCAAATTAGGACATAATGTTCAGTTAGGATATTTTGCTCAAAATCAGGCTGAATATCTTGATGGAGAAATTACGTTGCTTCAAACTATGGAAGATGCTGCTACAGACACAAACCGTATGAAAGTTCGTGATATGTTGGGATCCTTTTTATTCCGTGGAGACGATGTTGAGAAAAAAGTAAAGGTACTTTCAGGAGGTGAACGCAACCGTTTGGCACTTTGTAAATTGTTGTTGCAGCCTATCAATGTTTTACTGATGGATGAGCCTACGAATCACCTGGATATTAAATCTAAGAACGTTTTAAAAGCAGCACTTCAAAAATTTGGAGGAACTTTATTATTGGTTTCTCACGATAGAGATTTCCTTCAGGGAATGTCGAACATCGTTTACGAATTCAAAGACCAAAAGATCAGAGAATATTTAGGAGATATTAACTACTTCTTAGAGCAGCGTAATCTTGAAAACATGCGTGAGGTAGAGAAAAAAGATGTCGTAAAAGAAGCCGCTCCAAAAGAATCTAAGAAAACGTCATACGAAGATCAGAAAAAAGGAAAAGCACTTCAAAACCGATTGAGTAAGGTAGAGAGTCAAATCAAACAATTAGAAAAAGACATTCAGCACGATGATAAAATGCTCGCTTCTAATTATGACAAACATATTGAAGATGCTTCTTTTTTTACTGCATACAACAAAAAGAAAAAAGACTTAGATCAATTGTTGCTGGACTGGGAAATTGTTCAGGAAGAGATTGATAACTTTAATGCTTAATTAGTTTTCAGTCGCTGTCACAGCCTTCGGTCTCAGTGTCAGTTTTGAAAAGAATAGATAACTTTGTCAAAGGCTTGAACTTTGGCAAAGTTTTTTTTTATGTCTGAAGTTTACCATCCCTTGTAAAAAATCGAAGACACACTATATTTATTCCACATATTTCACATCTTACAAATCACATTTCACGAGATAAGACCAATAGATTTAGAGTGCATAATGGCTTCACTGCTGTCTTTATAATAGCAAACAGAGACCTCTAAGTTTTCGAGGTTTTTCATAATCGTTTTAGTGGCTTCTTTTTTGTGTTTGCCAGTCTGTCTAATGTAAACTGCCTTTACCGTAACCGGAAAGATTTTACAGATTCGCTCGTACAAAATGGGGTCGTGTTGTGAATCGTCTCCTAGTAAAACATACTTAAGATTGGGATAAAATTCTAAAACGTGTTTTATTTTGTCGAATTTATGATCGTGGTTTCCGCGTCCGCTCATGAAAAAATCGGGGATTCCTCTTTTGATGTCTTTCAATAGAATTACGGCTCTTGGCAGATGATGTATTTTGGTAAATTTGACGATGAATCGATATAAATTCCACTCGCTGCTCGACACATAAAAAAAGGCATTTTCTTCTTCCTTATTATTTCGTCCGGCGGAACTTAAAGCTTGATAATGGGGTACAACACCTTTAAAAACTTTACGGTCATTTACATTTTTAAATAAAAGAACATATATTTTTCGGAAGAAATTTCCAGTATGCGAAATCAAAAAAGTATCGTCAATATCGGAGATGATGCCCAGTTTGCCTTTGTGAGGTCTTATGAAACTGCCTTTTTCAGTTATAGTTTCAGTCTTATGTTTTATGCTAACTTCGTATTCAATCCATCCAAAGGGAGTTTCTTTCTCCAGTGGAATACAAAACTTGAAATAGCCGTCGTCCAGGGTTTTAGTGTGAATTTCCTGATTGCCACATTTTAGATAAACATCAAAATTTTTAATCGTTTTTATTCTGAATTGATTGATGATCGAAGTGGCATTTTTGAAGTTTTTTTTCTGATAATCATATTCATACGTTCTTCTGAAAACATGTCCCATTACAATTAATTCTTCTTCATTGGCATAACCGCGATATAATTGTAAAATTGGTTTCATTAATTGTGTATATTTATGGATGATGTAAATTAATTATTTTAATTGATTTTAAAAATAAAACTTTGAAAAAGAATATCTTATTTGTTGTAAATCCTATTTCGGGAGATCTGGATAAATCCGATTTAATAGAAGCTGTACAGGAGTTTTCTGTTGCGCATCATTTTGATCTGGAAGTTTATGAAACCACCGGGCAGCATGATCAAAAAGAAATACAGATCCTTTACAATCAGTATCATCCTGAGCGTATTGTGGTAGCCGGTGGAGACGGAACCATAAAAATGGTGGCTGAAGCCATGGAGCAGTTTGATATCATTATTGGTATTTTGCCTGCTGGTTCGGCCAATGGATTGTCGGTCGATCTAAATCTGCCGGATACACTCGAGGAGAACCTGAAAATTGCTTTTCTGCATCATTATATCGAAATGGATATGATTGCTATCAATGGCAAAAAAAGTATTCATTTGAGTGATATTGGCGTAAATGCCAATCTGGTAAAAAATTACGAAGAGAGTAATTTACGCGGTTTGTGGGGTTATGCCTTACAGGCCTATTCGGCTTTAAAAGAATCGGAAGAACCTTTTGTGGCTACAATCTCGGCTAATAACGAAACCGTGGAGCATACCGCAAGAATGATTGTGATTGCTAATTCTCAGAAATACGGAACCGGTGTTGTGATAAATCCAAATGGCGCAATGAATGACGGGAAGTTCGAATTGGTCATTATAAAAAGCCTTGATTTACTATTGATCGGAAAAATTATTACCGGAAACATGCCAATTGACTCGGATGATATTGTAATTATTTCCACAGATAAAGCAATGATAAAGACAGATTATCCAGTGAATTTTCAAATTGATGGCGAGTATTGCGGCGCACAAACGGATTTGGAAATTCACATTCTGCACAAGCAGATGAAAATTGCAATTCCGTAGTTTTTATAGTCTGTGTGAAACTGATTGTGAAAGGTATCGCCCCGATGGGGCTAAAAAAACGGTAGCCGAATTTATTTCTATAGATATTCCACTCCTAGCGGAGTTGCCTTCAAAATTCCGTAGGAATGAACATTTTGTAGCAACGGGTTTTAATCCGTTGAAAATAAGGATGGTATTTTTATGAGTTCAGTAGGAACGATCTGTGTAATCTTCAATCTAAAATCTCTTAACTAGGAGCATTATAAATTCAGGCATTTACGAATATTTATTTAAACGGATTTCGCTCTTGCCAGTCGGTTTTGGGCTCGAGATAATTAAACAATCGGCCAATATTGTGATTGATTAAAGTATTGCTGTGTGTTATTAATCCATACATTTTGACCGGTTTTGCTCCGACAGAGCTTTTAATTTCTAGGGCAGTTCTCGCAAATACCACTTCTTTAAAACCATGATTGATAGAGTAGGCAATCATGTCGTAAAGCATGTTGAGGTACAGCATCTTTTCGCGTTGAATGGTCTCGTCGTACCCTAAAAAGTACGTGTCCATCGCGCTTCCGTTTTTAATTAAGGTATTGAATCCGATTAGTTTTTCTTCTAAAAAATAGCCATAAAAGAGGAAATCATCTTTCATGATTTCTTTAAAAAAACTAAAGTGATTTCGGGCTAAGAAAAAAGTATTAAAAGGGGCGTTTTTGGCCACATGAAAATACAAATCGTAAATAACATCTTCATATTTTTTAATGTCGGCTAAAGACATTTTTTGTTTTACGATTCCGTCTGCTTTTTTTCGGGCTCGTTTGTACTGATCCCGATATTTTTTTGATAAAGCATCGATATAATCCTGTTCAGATGCCCAGTCTTTATGGATTTCAAAAACCATATTAGGCTGAGTTGAAAACGTATAATTGTTTTTGAATTCGTTTTGTAAAGGAATAATTTCGGTAGCTGTAAAATCTTTTATGCTGGTAATGTGAACCTTTCTTCCACTTGCTTTCAGGTTTTTTTTAAGCTGATTAATGGCTTTGTGTAGTGTTTTTAGAGCAATTGATTGTTTGATGTCTGAGACAAATATAAACGCATTTTGTCCGGTAAGCATATTGTTTCCGACAAATAATACATGAGAGGCAAAATTCTTAAAAGCAAAATTTCGCACCGAAGTTTTCAAACATTGATCGCGTTCACCGAATGATTCCAGTTTCTCCGTAAATAGAAATTGGGTCAGAACAATTCCGACCAGTTGACTATCATTGAAAATTCCGATAAAATGACATATCATATTTACCGGACAGGAGTTTTCCAGGACTTCCAGGTATTCTTTGGTTAAAAAGATATTAGCGGCCGCCAGAGAATTCCATTCCAAGGGCAGTAGTGATGCGCTATTGTATATTTCGAAAGAATAAGTTGTAGTCAAATGAGGGAGCTAATTTCTTCAAAATTAGAGAATATTTATAAGAACTCAACTGGTTTAAGTTATTATTAAGAAAACCCGTTTGAGATTTAATTTCAAACGGGTTTGTATT
The DNA here is from genome assembly GCF_000335775.1 of Flavobacterium sp. WG21. Taxonomy (NCBI): domain Bacteria; kingdom Pseudomonadati; phylum Bacteroidota; class Flavobacteriia; order Flavobacteriales; family Flavobacteriaceae; genus Flavobacterium; species Flavobacterium sp. WG21. The sequence continues at coordinate 22,869 of NZ_AMYW01000016.1, read as the reverse complement.
TTTTAGAGTTAGGCAAATGCACAGATAATTCCGCCCATCAAAGTAAGGCAAACCGCCCAGTAACCTGCATGAATAAAGATATATTTCCACGATTTTCTTTCGAATAAGCCGTTGATTCCAATTACAGGAAAGACAAAAAAGAGTGCTGACATAAATCCGTGAAGAGTTCCGTGTTTAAAGGTACGGTATGCTGTTCCATAGTCATTCATAAAAGCAGCAAACGATGGTTTGGCACTGGCTACTAAAGGAGGTCCGCCCACCATTCCCAAAGCACCAGTTTGATGAATGGTAAGAGACATTAAAATTACGGTAATCATTAACGAGAAAAGATACGTAAGACCGAATATTTTCAGCATATTTCCTTTTTGTAAGTCGTCCGGAGTGAGATTGTTCTCTCTCATCCAGATGGTTCCGAACACTTTAGGGTTGTACCAGATAAAACCAACAGCCAGTGTTACGATTGCTGATAAGAATAATGCAACAGGGTTAAATTCCATAATATGAGGTTTTTAGGATTAGTTGCTCAAATTTAAACAAAAAATCTCACAAATTGCACCTTTGAATAAAGTAGTAAAATTTTGATTAAATTAAATTTTATCAACACTTTATCGACATTATGCGCTTTATAACTATGAAATGTATAATTTTATGGCGTCAATAAATCCCCAATCTTGTAATGAAAAGCTTAGTCCTGTTTTTTCTGGCTTTTATTTTTTCGCCTGCTATTTTTGCTGATACCGTTTCAGATAAAGAGAAAGAGGCGCTTATCAAATTGTATGAAGCAACAAACGGATCAGAATGGAAAGTAAAGTGGGATTTATCACTTTCGGTAGCTACCTGGTATGGGGTAAAAGTTGAAAATGGTAAAGTCATCGGCCTTCATTTGGCAAATAATAATTTGCAGGGAAATCTGCCTGTAGAATTGTTGACTTTGGTTAATTTGATTACCATCGATTTACACGACAATAAAATTCAGGGACAGCTTCCTTTGGAGATTGGAAAATTGAGTCAATTAGAAACACTTGCTTTGTTTAATAATGAAATTCAGGGGCAGTTGCCGGGGTCAATTTATACGATAAAAACGTTGAAAGTTTTACTTTTAAATCAGAACAAATTGTCAGGGAGTTTGAGCAAAGAAGTAAGCAACTTTGGTGTTTTGGAAAACCTGAGTTTGTTTGATAATAATTTTGAAGGAGAAATTCCAAATGAATTAGAAAAATTAGGTCATTTGTCTGAATTGAATCTTTCCTATAATAAATTTAAAGGAGGCGTTTCGAAAAATCTGATTTTGTTGGACGCTCTAAATATGACGATGTTTGATGAAGAAGGAAATCCTTTTTTATTAGAAATCGCCGCTAGAAAAGAAACCACAATGGTCACCAGAAATTAATCGTGCTTATGAATGAATTTTACACTCGTTAAAAAGTTGATTAAATATATTTAGTTAATTGTTTAAAAACCGTAATTCGTTACGGTTTTTTTACGTCCGGTTTTTACTTTTTTTTGGAATGAAAAAGAACATTTTTTTTAGTCCATTACTTTTTTTTCATAACTTTAATTCTTCAATTTGCAGAAGAAAAAAAATCAGAGTACAATAAGATAATCTAACCTCTTTAATTATAAAATTATGGTAGTACAGTATCAAGGAGAACAATACGGAAAAGCAACAACATTTACAATAAGAATTATAGGAAACAATCTGTCTAAAAGCAGTTCAAATTACCAGATTGATTTATTGGTTGGCGATAAAAAGCTGCCAACTTTTACTACGGGAATTCACCAGAGTTTGTCAAACTGCTTAAAAGAGATCTATTTATTCAGAAAGCACCATGGAATTACATTTGAAGCTTCGTCAGAAAAGGTGGCGCCGCTTTTAGTTCCGTATGACCTGGTTTTATACAATTACAATAAATATGCATTGTTTATGGCATAGGCCAGACTTTGTTTATCGCAACTATTTTGAAAGACTGCTTTTATAGGCAGTCTTTTTTTGTACGACTAAACTTTATCTTTTCACTCATAGCATTACTTTTTTTGCTTTTTTTAATTAAAATTTTATATTTTTTTCTTTCAGGTATTTCTGTTTCATAAATTTTATTATGTTTGCTAAATCGATTTAGCAACGCTCAGAACCCTTTTGTTTATGAAGAAAATTCTTTTTACCTGCTTTTTTATTATTGTTTCGAATGCATGGATCAATGCTCAGGAACTGAAGTCTCCCGACGGGAACTTGGTATTGACATTCAATTTAAATGCTGAGGGTGCTCCGGTTTATTTTCTAGCCTACAAGAAAAAAGAAGTAATCAAAGAAAGCAGATTGGGCTTTATTTTAAAGTCGGATATCAAAATGAATAAAGGTTTTCAGATTGTCGGTACTCAAAAACAATCAGAAGACAATTTCTGGGAACCGGTATTGGGAGAGCAGAAAAAAATTAGAAATCAGTACAATGAATTGAAAGCTGATTTGATACAGGAAAAAAGCAAGCGAAAAATAACGATTTATTTCCGTTTGTTCAATGACGGTTTGGGATTTCGATATGAGTTTCCGGTACAGGATAATCTGCGTCATTTTGTGATTCAGGAAGAAACTACCGAGTTTAATTTAACGGGAGATCATAAACTTTTTTGGATTCCGGGGGATTATGATACAAACGAGTACAGTTATACCACTTCAAAAATTTCGGAGATGCAATCTTTGATGTACAATGCTGCTCACGTTTCGATGGCCGCACAAACCACGATTAAAAATCTGGCAGCGCAAACGCCTTTGATGATGAAGACTAATGATGGACTTTATATTAACATTCACGAAGCAGCTTTGAAAAATTACCCAGCAATGTGTCTTAATGTTGATGATAAGGCTTATTCGCTGAGTTCACATTTGGTTCCTGATGCTGTTGGAAATAAAGGATACATTCAAACCGGAAGCTTTACACCCTGGAGAACGATTGTGGTGAGTGATGATGCGCGAAATATTCTGGCTTCAAAAATGATTTTAAATCTGAATGAACCCTGTGCTTTCGAAGATATTTCATGGATTAAACCGGTGAAATATATTGGAGTTTGGTGGGAATATTTTACCGGCGGGGGATCTACCTGGGCGTATTCGGATAATCAGGATGTGGTAATTGGAGCTACTGATTTTTCTAAACTGAAGCCTAATGCAACACATGGAGCCAATACCAAACACGTAAAAGAATATATCGATTTTGCTTCGACAAATGGTTTCGACGCAGTTCTGGTGGAAGGTTGGAACGAAGGCTGGGAAGACAATACCGCTTTTAAAAAGGAACGTATTTATAGCTTTACTAAGCCTTATCCGGATTTTGATGTGAAAGATTTAAGTTTGTATGCCAAGCAGAAGGGAGTGAAAATCATCATGCACCATGAAACGACATCTTCAGCTTCAGAATATGAAAGACAACTTCCGGATGCCTTAAAGTTTATGGTAGATAATAACTATAATGCTGTAAAAACGGGCTATGTAGGACCAATTATTCCAAGAGGAGAACACCATGACGGACAGCAAATGGTCAATCATTATACGTATGTAGCTAAAGAGGCAGCAAAGCATAAAATCATGGTAGATTCTCATGAAGCAGTTCGCCCGACCGGATTGCATCGTACCTATCCCAACTGGTTTGCTCAGGAATCAGCCAGAGGAACTGAGTTTGAGGCTATGGAGGGGATTCATCCTGATCACACTACAATTTTGCCATTTACACGTCTTATGGGTGGGCCGATGGATTATACACCGGGAATTTTTCAGGGAGACTTATCCGTTTACGGCTCAAAGAAAAACAAGTTAAGTACAACATTGGCGAAGCAATTGGCGCTTTATGTAACGATGTACAGTCCGTTGCAAATGGCGGCCGATTTGCCTGAAAATTATATGCGTTTTAAGGATGCTTTTCAGTTTATAAAAGATGTTGCACTGGACTGGGATGACAGTTATATTCTCGAAGCAGAGCCAGGAGATTATATCACAATAGCCAGAAAAGCTAAAGGAAAACAAGAATGGTTTGTAGGTGGAATTACGGATGAAAACCCACGTACTGCTTTCATTGATTTTAGTTTTTTGCCTGCTGGGAAATCATTTACCGCAACGATTTATGAAGACGGAAAAACAGCCGATTATAAGAGCAATCCACAATCGTACAACATTCGTAAAGTGAATGTAAATAGTAAAACGAAGTTAAAACAAAAACTAGTCGCAAGTGGCGGTGTGGCAATTTCTATAAAGTAGAAAAGTGTTAGAAATGAGGCACAGATGACGCCGATTTTTTTTCGGATATTTGCGAATAAGAAAACGGTCTAACCTGCGCGAGAAAAAGATAGTCACAGAATAAAATGATTTCAACGATAAAAAAACAGTTTTATAAAGAAAAAAAACTTTTTTAATCCTGTTAATCTGTGGCAAAAGAAAAAAAATAACCGGAGGGCAAGATTAATTCGTTCTTCTCAAAGACATAAAATAATGAGCATGAAAATTTATCCATTACAATTTGATCCAATCTTAAAAGAAAGAATCTGGGGAGGTGAAAAGCTAAAAACAATTCTGAATAAACCAATTACATCAAAAATTACAGGAGAAAGCTGGGAATTGTCTACTGTAGAAGGAGATGTAAGTGTTGTTGCAAACGGAGTATTAAAAGGACAATCCTTAACAGATTTAATAGATCAATCGCCAAATGAGATTTTAGGAACAGCAGTTTACGGACGATTTGGAAATCAGTTTCCTTTGCTTTTTAAATATTTGGACGCAAGAGAAGACTTATCGATACAAGTTCATCCAAACGATGAGTTGGCGAAAGAGCGTCACAATTCTTTTGGTAAAACTGAAATGTGGTACGTGATGCAGGCAGATGCAGATGCGAGAATTATTGTTGGTTTTAAGGAAGATTCCAGTAAAGAAGAATATTTAGAAAACCTAAATAATAACACCTTAGTTTCAATATTGGATGATGTAAAAGCCAAAGCAGGGGATGTTTTCTTTTTAGAAACCGGAACAGTTCATGCTATAGGTGCCGGTTTGGTTGTGGCAGAAATTCAGCAAACATCGGATATTACCTATCGTTTATATGATTTTGACAGAACAGATGCTCAGGGCAACAAAAGAGAATTGCATGTTGATTTAGCACTGGATGCTATCAATTATAAGAAAGTTGAGACGCAGAAAAAGTATGAAACGACCTTAAATCAATCAAATGCGGTGGTAGATTGTCCTTATTTCACCACTAATTTCCTTCCGCTTGACGGAACTCTTGAAGTAAGTAGAAAAGGAGAAACTTTTACGGTTTATATGTGTACGGAAGGCAATTTTGAAATTGCTTATCAAAACGTAAATTACCAATACAAGCAAGGAGATACTGTATTAATCCCTGCAGGAATGCACAATTACAGCATAAAAGGAGCTGCTTCAATTTTAGAAGTATATATCTCATAAAGAGAGTGACGGAGACTATTTTTATCACATTACAGGTCTTTAATTAGGGTTCATGAAAATTTTATCGCTTTGAAAAATAGAGAATTGAAGAGAATTCATATTAAAAACAATAGCGATGATCAGGAACATAAAAAATGATAAATAGATAAAACACCTGTAAATACTGATGATTATATGTTTAATTAACTTTAAAATAATGATTTGTATAAAAAAAGGAATTACAAAATCGTTTTAGTAACTGTTTTTGTATATATTTGTGATATAATTAATAACTGCTTAATAAAAAATTAACTCATTGATGAAAAAGATTACTATTAAGGATATTGCTACAGAGGCTCAAGTATCCATATCAACGGTATCTTTTGTTATCAATGGTAAAGGGGAAAAAATGGGCATCAGTCCGGCAGTGATCAAAAAGGTACAGGAAGTAGCTGAAAAGCTTAATTACAGACCCAGTATGATTGCTACCAGTCTTAGAACCGGGAAAACCAGGTCCATAGGACTTATTGTTGAAGATATTTCGAATCAGTTTTTTGCTGATCTTGCCAGAGTTATTGAAGATGAAGCGAAGAGTATTGATTACAGAGTTTTTTATTGCAGTACAGGAGGAGATGACGAACGTTCTGAAGAGTTGATACATAGTTTATTACAGGCCAATGTGGATGGTTTTATTGTAACGCCAACTCAAAATCTGGAAAACAGCATTGATCTTCTTTTAAAGTTAAAAAAGCCGGTTGTATTGATCGACAGGTATTTTCCGGGACAAAGAGTGAGTCATGTGGTGATGGATAATTATGAAGCCTCTAATTCGGCTGCAAAATTCCTGATCAGTACAGGACGCAAAAATATTGCGGTGGTAAATAATACCTCCGAGATGATTCAGATGAAGCTTCGTGAAGATGGATACAGAGATGCTTTGAAGGAAGCAGAAATGTACAATCCGTCACTTGTTCTTCACATGGATTACCATACTAATGAAGAGGCGAGAATTGCGGGAATAATAAATTTCTTTGAAAAGAACCCTGATATTGATGCCGTTTTGTTTTTGGCAAATTACATGGGACTTGCGGGACTTCAGGCTTTCCGAAGAATGGGAATCAAAATTCCTGAAGATATTTCGGTAATTAGTTTTGATGATCATGACAGTTTTAAACTGCATACGCCAACCATTAGTGTTATTGAACAGCCGATAGAAGACATCGCTGTAAAATCGATACAATTGTTAATGAGTCAGATGACTGATATGGAGAAGTTTGAAGTAGAAAAAAGTCTTAAAAAAGGAAAATTGATTATTAGAGAATCAGTTTAAAATTTTGAGAAAAAAATAAAAAAGAAAAGAAACGGTTTGTTTTTTTTAACCGTTTTACTAAATCGTTTTAGTAAATTTTAGATCAATTAAATTGAAAATGAGTGATGTTCCTGATCAGTTTACGATATCGATTTCTTAAAGGAGTGCTTATAAACATGACTATAAATAAGGCCGGGATATTTATAAGGTGCAAACCTTATAAGTATCCTAATTAAAAAGGAGTTCAAAATTTTTATTAATTATTTAAAACAATCAAATTAGAAACAATCACAAAAATCAAAACAAACAAATAACCAAAAAAAAATAGCTTATGAAACGAATATTGGCAGTGTTAGGAATGGTGTTGTTAAGCAGCTTAGGAGCTGTGGCGCAAAACCGATTGATAACAGGCATAGTAGCTGATGCAGAGAACAAGGGAATTGTTGCTGCATCGATTGAGGTTCAGGGAAAACCGTATAGTGCAATCACTGACGCGGAAGGCCGATTTAAAATGAATGTGCCCGAAGGACCGGTTACTTTAAATGTATCCTCTATAGGTTTTACACCGCAATCAGTAGTATTGCAGCAAAACCAAAACAAAATTTCAGTCGTATTAGTAGAAAATACTCAGGAATTAAAAGATGTTGTAGTAACGTCATTTGGAGTTAAAAAACAAAAGAAAAGTTTAGGATATGCCGTTGGAGAGCTGAAAGGCGACGAACTGACAAAGAATAAGGAAATTAACTTAGGAAATGCTCTTCAGGGAAAAATTGCCGGAGTTAACGTTTCTGCACCGGTTACAGGACCTTCAGGATCAAGCCGTGTGGTAATTCGTGGAGCCACTTCAGCTTCAGGATTGAACCAGCCTTTATATGTTGTTGATGGTATTCCGATTGACAACAGCCAGCAAGGAAACGCAGGAATGTGGGGAGGTGCCGATAAAGGAGACGGTATGTCGTCTTTCAATCCTGATGATATCGCGTCTATGTCGGTATTAAAAGGTAGTGCGGCTTCTGCTCTTTACGGATACAGAGGATCAAACGGTGTAATTTTAATTACAACCAAAAAAGGAAAGAGCGGAACAGGAATAGGAGTAGATTTTAGTACTAACGCTACATTTAACACGCCTGCAAGTTTATTAAACTGGCAAGATAAATACGGAGCGGGAGCACCGGTAAACGGCGTAGCTACAAGATTTAATAACCTACAGGAACTTAGAGATTCTTATTATTTTGCCTGGGGAGACAAATACGACGGAACACCTTCTCTTGGTATTGACGGAACGACCAGACCTTATCAGGCTTACGGAAAAAATAACGTTGAAAATTTCTACAGAACCGGATTTTCTTCCAGTAATACTTTAGCAATTTCGGGAGGAAGTGAAACTACTAATTTCAGATTGTCTTTCGGAAATACAAAAGATGAATCAATCATGCCGGGAACAAACTTTGGCAGAAATAACATTGCTTTAAGTTTAAATTCAGCAGTAAATAAAAAAATAAGCATCGAGACTAACGCTCAGTATATCACAGAGAAAAGTCACAACCGACCTTATTTGAATGATTCACCTAGAAATCCTTCTTTCCCGACTACTTTCTTAACACCGGGTACCGATATCAGATGGATTAGTAACGGTTTTGATGCTAATGGTGGTGAGGCAGATTATTTTGGGGCAAATGTTTACCACACAAACCCTTATTATGCAACACAATCTCCTTTAAATGATGACCTTAGAAAACGTTTCATTGGTTCTGCAAAGGTAAACTACAACATCACTGATAAAATCTATGCAAAAGGTGTTCTTGGAGTAGATGATATTAATTATGAGTATACGGAGATTGAACCAACAGGAATTAACTACAATCCTGGAGGATCTTATGAGAACAGAGTAGAAAACCGCTCAGAATATAATGCTTCGGCTTATTTAGGATACAAAGGTGATATCGTTAAAAATTTATCTTTAGATGCTTTCATTGGAGCTAACCGTCAACACAACAGATTCAGCGGAATTAAAATGAGAGGAAATAACTTTATTGTTCCGTTCCAATATTTCTATGGAAATACACAACCGGACAAATCGGAGAAATTGTTTTCAGAAAGTGAAGTAAACTCTCTTTTCTATTCGGCCGATTTAGGATACAAAGATTTCTTATACTTAAGTTTAACAGGTCGTGAAGACTGGTTTTCTACTTTAGATCCATCAAGTAACAGTACATTTTACCCATCTGTAAGTTCAAGTTTTATTTACTCTGAAGTTATTGATTTACCGGAATGGATGTCATACGGAAAGTTAAGAGCAGGTTGGGGTAACGTTGGAGGAGCATTACCGGATGCTTATGCTTTGGCTTTGACTTATATTGGACCTGACGGACAAACAGACTCTTTAGGACAGCCAATTTTAGGAGTGAACGGAGAAACAGTTCCAAACAGAACGTTAAAACCTTATAATGTAAGCACAATCGAATTTGGTTTCGAAAATACCTTCTTCAATAACAGAGTAAGTACTGATTTGACTTTCTACAGCAAGAAAACGACAAATGATATTACGGATGCTGATATTTCTCAGTCCTCAGGTTACAGAACAACCAAGATTAATGTAGGAGAGATCCTGAACAAAGGGGTTGAGTTTGCGATCAATGTAAAAGCAGTTAAAACACCAAACTTCTCTTGGAGCGTAGGATATAATTTTGCTTACAATAATAGTGAGGTTCTTAAACTTTCAGATAAAATTACAACCAAATCATTGGAAGGAAACAGAGATGGTAGAGCTTCTGTAGTGTTAGAAAAAGGACAGCCTTTCGGAGTAATCAAAGCCTACGATTATTTGAGAGATGCTAACGGAAATATTGTACTTGATACCAATGGTAAATTCCTGAGAGGAAACCTGATTATTGCAGGACAAGGTGTTGCTCCAACTTCAATGGGACTTTCAAATGACTTCCAGTACAAAAACTTTACACTTTCCGTTTTCGTAGATGCTAAATTTGGAGGAGAGATTTACTCTGCAACTAACCAGTTAGGAACCCGTTACGGATTAACAGAACAAACTGTTTCAGGCCGTGAAGGAGGAGTTGCAGTAAAAGGAACAGATGTTAACGGAAATCCGGTAAACACAACAGTTTCTGCTTACGATTACTGGAGAAGCTATAGTGATGTAACTTCAAACTTTGTTTACGATGCTGATTTTGTGAAACTAAGAGCCATCTCATTTAGTTATAATTTCCCAAAAACTTATTTGTCAAAAACACCATTTCAAGCGATCAGCTTAGCGTTTTCAGCACATAATTTATGGACGATTTACGATAAAGTTCCAAACATTGACCCGGAATCAAACTATTCTAATAGTAATGCGCAAGGTCTTGAAAGAGCTTCTATGCCTTTGACTAGAAATTATGGACTGACACTTAATGTGAAATTTTAATAATCAAACTGAAAGATGAAAAATAAATATATAAAAATATTTTGTATCGCAATTGTAGGAGCCATGACGCTTACTTCGTGCGATAAAGGATTCGAAGAGTTAAATAAGAATCCAAATGCTTTGACTGATCCGGCTGTAAAATCAATGTTTACACTTGCTGAGATCTATGTTGACGGACAAGATTTCTCCAATACCAGAGGGAATAATTTGTATGCGGCACAAATCGTTCAGCAATTTTCTTCATTAGGAGGGCCAGGTTCAAAATATAGTTATGCCCCGGAATATTCTGCAGCACTTTTTAGTGAGTCGTACGGTAAAGGTTTGAATCAGATTTTCCAATTGATGTCAGTGGCAAAAGATGCACCTGAGAACTCTAATATGATTCAGGCTTGCAGAATCATGAAGGTGTTTATGTTTCAAAAATTGACGGATACTTACGGTGAAGTTCCTTATTTTGATGCAGGTAAAGGATACAATGGAAATGTTTTTGCTCCAAAGTACGATACGCAGGAAGTTATCTACAATGATCTTTTGAAAGAGTTAGACGAAGCCGGAGATGCTTTAGATGCTACTAAACCTTTCGTTGGTAATGCCGATTTATATTATCAAAGTAATGTTACTAAATGGAAAAAACTGGCCAACTCTTTAATGTTGAGAGTAGCGATGCGTTTGTCTAAAGTAAATCCTGCCAAAGCAAAACAATATGTAGAGAAAGCAGTATCGAAAGGTGTTTTTACTTCAAATGATGACAGTTTAGTTTTAAAACATGATGCAGGTCCGGTTGGAGTGAAAACCAATCCAATTACCTCTTCATGGGTTAGAAATGATTTAAATGGAGGAGAAGCGAACACTAAATTCAGTAAAACATTTATTGATGCATTGAAAAACAATAATGATCCTCGTTTAAGAATTTATGCTAAACTGGAAGCTACAGGAAACAACAATCCGGCAAGTCAGCAAGGTCTTGCTAATGATGCTAAAGAATTTCCGGGTGGAGACAAAAAGAAGTTCTCAGATCCTAACACTTCTACAGTATTACGCTTAGATGCTCCTACTTTAATTATGTCCTATGCTGAGGTTCAGTTTATATTGGCAGAAGCAGCAGTAAAAGGATGGAGTGTTGGAGGAAATGCACAAAAGTTTTATGAAGACGGTGTAAAAGCAGCTATGGAAGTGCTTACTATTTTTGGAGACAAAGTACCGGCAGTCACGCCTGCAGAATATACCGCTTATATTACTGCAAACCCGTTTAAGGCAGCAGGAACCGAGGCTCAAAAAATCGAGCAGATTATCACTCAAAAATGGATTGTATTACTATTCAATGGTTTTGAAGCATTTTCAGAATACAGAAGAACAGGATATCCGGTTTTAGTTCCGGTAAATGATCCAACAGGAGAAACAAAAGGAACTATACCAAGAAGATTAATCTACGATCAGTCAGAATTGATTACCAATTCCGCTAATTATAAAGAAGCAATTGCTCGCCAGGGGTTGGATTTAATGACAACCAGAATCTGGTGGGACAAGCAATAATTTTATGCGTTAGGTGAGTTAGTTGAGTTAAGCCGGGTAGGGATACCTGTACCTCCCGGCTTATTTTTTAATTTTCTGTTTGATTTTCATTACATTAGAGGAGTTGTATCCAGAAAAGTTCGATAAATCTTAATCCCTTTTTTTCGCAAAAGAAATTAGCTTCTGCTGAAAAAGATGGAATTATCATCCAAAGAACATCACAATTAGGACAGACTTTTAAGAAATCGAAAATCAGAAATCGAGAGTTTAAAATCAACGATCTAAAATGAATTAAAGCTTGGCAGCCGTAAAAAAAAGGAAATGATTTCAGAATATTTTGTTAGTTGCTTTTATTCCGTAATAAAAACCTAAAGCGAGAAGGAAATAATTGAAAAAGATTTATCCTTCTCCAACTGCCGGCGACAGCATTGAAAAAATATAATAATTTATTATTCAGCTAATACCGATTATGTATTCAATATAGTCTCATAAAAATTCGACTATTTTCATACTATATCGGCATTATACCAGAAACCAGAAGACTAGATACATAATTATAATTGGTATAAAATGGAGTATACAAAAAGATTTTATTGGTTTGTCGGCGTTTGTCTCGCCAATTTTTCATTGGCGGCAAATGCCCAAAATAAAGATTTAAAAACCGGCTGGCAGTATCGGGAGACTAAAACCGAAAAATGGTATCCTGCGACAGTTCCGGGAGAAATTCATACCGATTTGCTGAACAATAAAACCATACCGGATCCATTTTATCGGGACAATGAAAAAAAACTGACCTGGATTGAAAAGAAAGACTGGGAGTATAAAACGACTTTTCAGGTAAGCCCGGCAACACTCGCTAAAAAACATACAGAACTGGTTTTTGACGGACTGGATACTTATGCCACCGTTTATTTGAACAATCAGGTAGTTTTAAAAGCCGACAACATGTTCCTGCAATGGCGTGTAGATGTAAAAAAAGTACTGAAATCAGGAAATAACAACCTGGTTATTGTGTTTAAATCGGCGCAAAATGTAGTCGATTCCCTGGCCAAGAAAGATTTACCTTTTGTAATTCCCGACAATCCACGTGCGTATGTACGTAAAGCACAATACCATTTTGGATGGGACTGGGGACCCAAATTCACCACTTGCGGAATTTGGAAAACCCCGCGTTTAGAAGCTTACGACAAAAAAGAAGCTGAGAAACCGTATGTGTTAGACCGTAAAATCGAGTTGGTTCAGGAACCGGATAAGGTGGGTAAAACATTTTATTTTAAAATCGATGGAAAACCGGTTTATATGAAAGGAGCCAATTACATTCCGTCAGATGCGTTTCTTTCCAGAGTGACCAAAAAAGAATATGAAAAAGTAATTGGTATGGCCAAAGATGCCAATATGAATATGCTTCGCGTATGGGGAGGTGGTATTTATGAAGACGATTATTTCTACGATTTATGCGATAAAAACGGCATCTATGTCTGGCAGGATTTTATGTTTGCGGGAACAATGGTACCGGGAGATGATGCTTTTTTCGCCAATGTAAAAAAAGAAGTTCAGTATCAGGTAAAACGTTTACGCCATCACAAGAGTATTGTTTTGTGGTGTGGCAATAACGAAATCGACGAAGCCTTTAAAGATTGGGGATGGCAAAAAAGCATGAAAATGCCTAAGCAGGATTCAATTCGTTTATGGAAAGACTACGTTCGTTTGTTTCAGGACAGTATCCCAAAATGGGTAAAAGAAGTAGATGATAAACGACCATATATTAGTTCTTCACCATCATTCCACTGGTCAAAAGCAAAAAGTTTAACCGAAGGTGACAGCCATTATTGGGGAACCTGGTGGGGATTGGAAGATGTGGAAGCCGTGCAAAATAAAACAGGACGTTTTGTGAGCGAATACGGAATGCAGGCAATGCCCAATTATTCGTCGATCGAAAGATTTACAAAAGCTGAAGATCGATATTTATATTCCGATATCTTACAGGCCCATCAAAAAGCAGGGAAAGGATTCATGAAATTAGATTCGTACCTGAACCGATATTTTATTGATTCGACTAAAATTAAGAAAATGAATGTCGAAGATTATACGTATCTGACACAGTGTTTACAATATTATTCCCTTAAAAATATTATTGGCATCCATCGTTCAAAAGCACCTTACAATATGGGAACATTGGTTTGGCAGCTTAACGATTGTTGGCCGGTAGCAAGCTGGAGCGTTACCGATTATTACGACAGACAGCCCAAAGCAGCATGGTACGCTATGAAAGAAGCTTACCGCGATGATAAAACGCCGGAAATTGATTTAACCCGTCCGATCAATCTAAAATTGGAAGATCCAAAAATCACCTGGCAGGTAAAAGGAAATAAGCTGATTCTAAAAGCCTCGAAATTTGCCAAATACGTCAACGTTTCTATAAAAGGATATACCGGAAAGTGGAGCGACAACTATTTCGATTTGAAAGCAGGAGAAGAGAAAACCATCACGTTTGAAGGTGCGATAGCAAAGCCGATTATTAGAGTTTATTCTCTGTATGATGTTCTTAAAAGGTACTAAGCCTTCGAGGTACTAAGGTTCTGAGATGCTGAGGTTCTGAGATTTTTAGTTGCAAAGGTTCAAAGGTTCAAAGGTTCAAAGGTTTTCTGAGAATGTGTGTGCTTGGCGAGCTTTGCGTAAAACCTTGCGCACTTTGCGGTTAAATTTTAAAAAACAGCTGTGTAAATCAGTGTCATCCGTGGCCAATCAACACAAGTCAATATAAAAATAATATGTTTACAAAATATAACAAAATAGCTTTTAGCGGTATTTTAGCTTTAAACCTATTTTTTGCCAATCCTGTAATTTCACAGCAAAAGAAGGCAAAAAAAACCAATTTAGATTATACCCAATATGTGAATCCGTTTATTGGCTCGGCGGGCCACGGACACGTATTTGTGGGAGCCAATGTCCCTTTTGGAGCCGTACAACTAGGGCCAGTAAATGTTTTTGAAGGCTGGGATTGGTGCAGCGGATACAATTATGCCAGCAATACCATTTTAGGCTTCACACATACCCATTTGAGCGGAACAGGAATTGGAGATCTAAACGATATCCTTTTGTTGCCGGTATCTGGAAAAGTACCGCTTACCAAAGGAACAAAAGAAGATATGACTACCGGTTACGGCTCTTATTTCTCCCATCAGAATGAAGTGAGTAAAGCCGGATATTACAGCGTTATCTTAGACAAATATAAAATTAAAGCAGAACTGACAGCCACCGAAAGAGTTGGTTTTCATAAGTATACTTTTAATTCCGTTACTGATAATCATGTTTTACTGGATTTGGCAGACGGAATTGGCTGGGACAAACCGGTTAAAACGTTTATCAAAAAAGTCAATGAAACCATGCTTGTTGGCTATAGATATTCTTCGGGCTGGGCTGCCGATCAGCGCATTTTTTTCACCATGGAATTTTCGGAACCAATTGCTGCGATGGCCTTGTATGATGCTACCACTGCAATTGCCGGAAACGAGGGAGAAGCCTTAAAAATGAAAGCGGTTTTAGATTTTAAAACGGTAAAAAACAAACAGATTTTAGTAAAAGTCGGAATATCTCCGGTAAGTTATGAGAATGCTTCGGCAAATATTAAAGCTGAGATTCCGGGTTGGAATTTTGAGGCTGTAGCCAAAGAAGCAACTTCAAAATGGAACAAAGAACTGAACAAAATTCAGATCAAAGCAGAAGATAAAACCATGAAGGTATTTTACACTGCGATGTACCACACCATGTTTGCACCTTCCATCTTTAATGATGTTAACGGAGATTACAGAGGTACCGATAAAAAAGTGTACGAAAAAGCAAATTTTACCAACTATACCACCTTCTCACTTTGGGATACGTATCGCGGACTGCATCCGTTGTACACCCTTACACAGCCCGACAAAATCAATGATATTGTGAAGTCGTTCCTGGCCATTTACGAGCAGCAGGGAAGATTACCGGTATGGCATTTAATGGGGAACGAAACCAACACCATGAACGGAAATCACTCCATAGCGGTTATCGTTGATGCTTATATGAAAGGATACAGAGGATATGATGTTGCATTGGCCTACGAAGCCATCAAAAAAACAGCAATGCAAACCCGCGACGGAATGGATTATGTACAAAAACTGCAATACATCCCTGCAGATAAAATGCTCGAATCTGTTGGAAACGCTTTAGAATATGCTATCGATGATTACTGCGTAGCATTAATGGCAAAGGACCTGAACAAAACCGACGATTATAATTATTTCTCCAAAAGAGCCAATTTATACAAGCTTTACTTCGACAAAGAAACCACTTTTATGAGAGGTAAGTTGACGGATGGAAATTGGAGAACGCCATTCAATCCGCTTTCATCAGCACACCGAAAAGATGATTATGTAGAAGGAAATGCCTGGCAGTACACTTGGTTAGTGCCACAGGATCCTTATGGTTTGATTGATTTGTTTGGAAGTGAAGATAAATTTCTAGCCAAATTAGACTCTCTTTTCTTAATCACAGACAAAGTAGAAGGCGAGGAAATCTCTCCGGATATTAGCGGTTTAATTGGTCAGTACGCACAAGGAAACGAACCGAATCATCATATTCCGTACCTGTACGCTTACGCAGGACAGCCTTGGAAAACGGCAAAACTAATCCGTGAAATCGATGAGAAATTCTATTCGACGAAACCGGACGGATTATGCGGAAACGAAGATTTAGGACAAATGTCGGCTTGGTATGTTTTCTCTTCTATGGGATTCTATTCGGTTAATCCGGCCAACGGAATTTATGTATTGGGAAGTCCGTTAGTCAATACGGCAACGATACATCACAAAGAAGGTATTTCGTTTACACTGAAAGCTATCGATAATAGCAAGACAAACATTTATATCCAAAAAGCAGAGTATAACGGGAAACCTTACACAAAGTCATACATCACACACGATATGATTGTAAAAGGAGGAGAGCTTAAATTGTTTATGGGAAGCAAACCGTCGATGACTTTTGGAGTAAAAAAAGAAGACAGACCGCTTTAGGATTTTAGATTTTAGATTTTAGAACAAAGAACAAAGAATAAAGAATAAAGAATAAAGAGTATAGATTTTAGATTTTAGATTTTTAGAAGAGATCAGTTACCGTTTTTAGCTTATAGCCTATCGCTTAAAGCCTAAAGCAAAAAAATAAAAACATGAAAATAAAGAGTTTACTTTTTTTAGGACTATTGCAATGCTTCGGTTTTGTCAATGCACAGATCAAAGCGATAGATGCTGTAGAGTATGTAAATCCGTTAATGGGGACACAATCTTTACACAGTCTTTCGAATGGAAATACTTATCCGGCAATTTGCAGACCTTGGGGAATGAATTTCTGGACACCGCAAACCGGAAAAATGGGTGACGGTTGGGCTTATATTTATACTGCCGAGAAGATTAGAGGATTCAAACAAACCCATCAGCCTTCACCTTGGATGAACGATTACGGACAGTTTTCGATCATGCCGGTAACCGGTAAATTGGCTTTTACCGAAGACGAAAGAGCAAGCTGGTTCAGTCACAAAGCAGAGGTTTCAAAACCGTATTATTACAGCGTTTACTTGGCCGATTACGATGTAACCACAGAAATCACCACTACCGAAAGAGCGGCACATTTTCAGATCACCTTTCCGGAAAACGAACAGTCTTCTATCGTAATCGATGCTTTTGACAAAGGATCTTACATCAAAATAATTCCGTCCGAGAATAAAATTATCGGTTATACCACCCGCAATAGTGGTGGAGTTCCGGAGAATTTCAAAAACTATTTTGTACTGCAATTCGATAAGCCTTTTGCCACTACTGCTGCCTGGCACGGGAAAGTTTTAGAAAAAGAAAAACTCGAATTAAAAGACAATCATGTAGGTGCTGTTATTGGATTTAAAACTAAAAAAGGAGAAATCGTAAACGTAAAAGTTTCCTCTTCATTTATTAGTTTCGAACAAGCCGAATTGAATTTAAAGAACGAATTAGGCACAGCATCATTTACCGAAACCGTAGCGCAATCCAAACAGGAATGGAATAAAGTTTTAGGAAAATTAAATGCCGAAGGCGGAAGCGAAGAACAATTAAAAACGTTTTACTCCTGCTTGTACCGCACCGTTTGTTTTCCACAAAAGCAATATGAGATCAATGCAAAAGGAGAGACTGTGCATTACAGTCCGTATAATGGTAAAGTATTGCCGGGTTATATGTACGCAGGGACAGGTTTTTGGGATACTTTCCGTGCTTTGTATCCTTTGTTGAATTTAGTTTATCCTTCGATTAACAAAGAAATGCAGGAAGGACTCATCAACGATTATAAAGAAGGAGGCTTTTTGCCGGAATGGTCAAGCCCGGGATTCAGAGACGTGATGGTCGGAAACAACTCCGCCTCAGTAGTTTCAGATGCTTATATGAAAGGATTACGCGGTTATGACATCAACAAACTGTATGAAGCCTTAGTACACGGAGCCAATAACGAAGGACCTTTAGAAGCAGTAGGTCGAAAAGGAGTATCCTATTACAATACTTTAGGATACGTTCCTTATGATGTGAAAATTAATGAAAATGCTGCAAGAACTTTAGAATATGCCTACGATGATTTTTCGATTTGGAAATTAGCGAAAGCATTAAACCGTCCGAAAAAAGAAATCGATTTGTTTGAAAAAAGAATGATGAATTATAAGAATCTTTATAATCCTGAAATCGGATGGATGAGCGGCAGAAATAAAGATGGAAGTTTCCCGAAAAATTTTAATCCGCTTAAATGGGGAGATGCTTTTACAGAAGGAAATGCTTTGCACTATAGCTGGAGTGTATTTCATGATGTACAGGGCTTGATTGGTTTAATGGGAGGGGAGAAAAAATTCACCGCTAAATTAGACGCTGTTTTTACAACACCTCCGGTTTTTGATGACAGTTATTACGGAGCTGTTATTCATGAAATTCGCGAAATGCAAATTATGAATATGGGACAATATGCACATGGTAATCAGCCGATTCAGCACATGATTTATTTGTACAACTATGCCGGTGAGCCTTGGAAAACGCAATATTGGTCAAGAGAAGTGATGAATCGCCTTTATAAACCAACTCCTGACGGTTATTGCGGAGACGAGGATAACGGACAAACTTCGGCCTGGTATATTTTCTCGGCTATGGGATTTTATCCGGTTTGCCCGGGAACCGAAGAGTATGTACTTGGAGCGCCTTTGTTCAAAAAAATTACGCTTGAACTTGAAAACGGAAAACATTTGGTCATCAATGCTCCAAACAATTCAGCTGATAACAAATACGTTCAGGAATTAAAATGGAACAACACCACCCATACCAAAAACTTCATCAACCATTTTGAGGTATTAAAAGGAGGGGAATTCAATTTCGACATGAGCAGTAAACCAAATTTACAAAGAGGAACTTCTTCAAGTGCCTATCCATATTCTTATTCAACTTCAAAATAATACTATGCAGTCACGTAGAAAATTTATAAAAAATGCAGGGATTTTTTCAGCAGGATTATTGGCGCTTCAAACGGATGTTTTCGGAATGCAATCGGATGCATTTCATTTTTCTGTCAAAGATTTTGTTAGTAAAAGACCTCCGTTGGCCGAGCGAAAATTTACCAGTAAAGCAATTGAAGCTGCCATTGTAAGAATCAAAAAACAAATTGCCAATCCGGAACTTGCCTGGTTGTTTGAAAACTGTTTTCCGAACACCTTAGATACCACTGTCGATTTTGAAATTATCGACGGAAAACCGGATACTTATGTCATTACAGGAGATATCGATGCCATGTGGCTGCGTGACAGTACAGCGCAGATCTGGCCTTATATTCCATTTGTAAAAGAAGATAAAAAACTGGCTGAATTGGTAAAAGGAGTAATCAACCGTCAGACCAAATGTATCTTACTCGATCCGTATGCGAACGCTTTTTACAAAGATTTTGCACAAGTAAGCGAGTGGAAAAACGACATGACCAAGATGCAGCCCGGTATTCACGAACGCAAATGGGAGATCGACAGTTTATGTTACCCGATAAGATTGGCGCACGGCTACTGGAAGGAAACAGGAGATATTAGTTTATTCGACAGTAAGTGGAAAGAAGCGATGCTTTTAGTATTGCAGACTTTCAAAGAACAACAAAGAATGCACGATAAAGGGCCGTACAATTTCCAGAGAGTTACAGCCTGGGCCACAGACGGAGTGCCCTTAAGCGGTTATGGTTATCCGGTAAAACCATGCGGATTAATCGTTTCGACTTTCAGACCTAGTGACGACAGTACTTTATTTGGCTATTTAATTCCGAGCAATATGTTTGCTATTGAAGTATTAGGTTATCTGATCGAAATTTTCTCTTTACCAGCTTTAAAAGACGATAATTTGGTCGCAAAAGCCAAAGAATTACGCGGACAGGTTCAAAAAGGACTGGAAGAAAACGGAATTATCGAACATCCGAAATTCGGAAAAATCATAGCTTTTGAAGTTAACGGTTACGGCAGTTTCCACATGATGGACGATGCGAATGTTCCTTCTTTATTGTCCTTACCGTATTTAGGCGCGATAGCACCCGACAGTCCACTGTATCTGAATACCCGAAAAGTGGTACTTTCAGAAAACAATCCGTTTTTCTACAAAGGAAAAGCAGGAGAAGGAATTGGCGGTCCGCATACCGGGACAGACACCATTTGGCCAATGAGTATCGTTTTGAGAGCTATTACCAGTGTAGACGAGCAGGAAATAAAACAATGTATCAGCAACCTGATCAAAACAAATGCCGATACCGGTTTCATGCACGAGTCATTCCATAAAGATGATGTAGCCAAATTTACCCGAAAATGGTTTGCATGGGCCAACACCTTATTTGGAGAAATGATTGTACATACCAGTATTCATTATCCTCAAATTTTAAAAGATAAAAACATTTAAACTAAAATATTTACCATTAAGGAATTAGTAAAACTAGAGATAAAAATATTCACCATTAAGAAATTAAGAAAAATGAAGCATTTAAACTTAATAAGCTTAATTTCTTAATGGTGAAAAAAATAAAACTAAATTTTTCTAATCCGCATATTGGTTCAAATCCAAAATACAAAAGAATGAATAAAGAATATGCCGTTGGATTAGACATTGGAGGTACACATATCACTGCAGCGATTATTGATATAGTAGACATGAAAGTGATCGATTTTTCACTGCACAAAGAATCTTTCGATTCGAATTTGCCTGTAGCAGAAGTAATGACCATCTGGGAAAAAGCAATTCGCACTGCTATCGAAAACTCAAAAGTAGAAAATACCACAGGATTGGCTGTTTGCATGCCGGGTCCGTTTGATTATACGAATGGTGTTTGTTGGATAAAAGGGCAATCAAAATACGAGCATTTTTATGGACTCAACGTCCGTGATCTGTTTCAGAATCAATTGAAGCTGTCGGGTGATTTTCCGATATTGTTTGAAAATGATGCCGTTTGTTTTGGTAAAGGAGAAGTATTTAAAGATGCCGAAAACCTTTCTAAAAAAGTAATGGCCATCACATTGGGTACCGGACTTGGAGCCTGTTTTATAGACAAAGGCGAATCGATTAGTACGGGCGATTTAGTACCAAAAGACGGAGAAATATACGATCTGCCTTATCAAGACGGAATTGCCGAAGATTATGTTTCCGCACGCGGACTTATAGCCGGTTATTTCGCTTTAAGCGGAAAAAAAATAAACAACGGATTGGAGCTTTTTAATCTGGCGAAAGCCGAAGATAAAGTAGCGATAGAAGTGTTTGAAAAAATGGGAGAAGATTTAGCAGCGATTGTTATTCCATGGTTAGAAAAATTCTCGGCAGATGGTTTTATTATTGGAGGGAAAATAGCCAATGCAAGCGAATTTTTTCTACCGATTTTCAATAAAAAATTAAAAGAAGCGGGAAGTAACGTTAGCGTCTCGGTTTCTACAGATAATGAAATTGCAGCATTATTAGGCGCAACAAGTTTGCTTTATACAGCATAGTTTTGATTATATTAGATGCCACAGATTAAAAAGATTTACAACACAGATTAGAGCATCCTTTTGAATCCTCTAATTTGTGGTAAAAAAAGGATCAGTGGCCCATAAAAGAATAGATATGACAAATTCAAATCGCAGAAATTTTATAAAAACTGCCGCTATTGCTTCAGTAGCGGTAGCCTTGCAATCTTTTCAATCCAATTCGGAAGAAGAAGAAAAAAACATAGTTTCTAAAAAAGGAAAAAAGCCCATTGTGCTTTCTACCTGGAGATTTGGAATTCAGGCAAATGAAGCCGCCTGGGAAGTTCTAAAAAGCAAAGGAACCGCTTTAGATGCTGTTGAAGCCGGAGTTAAAATTCCCGAAGGCGACCCTAAAGAAAGAAGTGTAGGCTACGGCGGACGTCCGGACAGAGATGGCCGTGTAACGTTAGATGCCTGTATTATGGACGAAAATGCCAATATAGGATCGGTTGCTGCTTTAGAATATATCAAACATCCCATATCGGTTGCAAGAGCAGTCATGGAAAAAACACCCCATGTTATGCTGGTAGGCGATGGAGCTCTGCAATTTGCAGTAGCACAAGGTTTTAAAAAAGAAAACCTGCTAACAGAGGAATCCGAAAAAGAATGGAAAGAGTGGCTCAAAGACAGCAAATACAAACCCATTGCCAATATTGAAAATCATGATACTATTGGAATGATCGCTTTGGATGCCAACGGTAATCTTTCCGGAGCCTGTACTACAAGCGGAATGGCATTTAAAATGCATGGACGTGTTGGTGATTCCCCAATTATCGGAGCTGGTTTGTATGTCGACAATGAAATAGGAGCCGCAACAGCTACCGGTCACGGTGAAGAAGTTATCCGGATTTCAGGCTGTCATCTTGTAGTTGAATTGATGCGACAAGGTAAATCTCCTCAAAAAGCCTGCGAAGAAGCCGTTGCACGAATTGTGAAATTAACAAAGAACAGAAACAAAGACTTAAAAGACATTCAGGTAGGTTTTATCGCCCTGAACAAAGCCGGAGAATATGGTTCCTATTGCATTCAGGGAGGTTTTAACTATGCCGTCTATGACGACACCGGAAACCGTTTAATCGATGCCGATTTTTTTTCTGAAGTAGGGTAATAGCTTTGTATATAAAAGTAATAGACAGATTATCTTTAACATAAAAAAG
>NZ_AMYW01000015.1:0-111114 GCF_000335775.1 Flavobacterium sp. WG21 | reverse complement strand
CGTTCGTTTTTTTTATGACTTTGAACCTATGGTTTCGTAATAAACATCTACAGAAAGTTTTTTCTGCATCGATGCCATAACAGCCAACTCATCACAGCGTTCGTTCTGCGGATGATTGTTATGTCCTTTAATCCATTTAAAATCGACCTGATGTTTGCGGTAAATAATCAGAAAACGTTTCCATAAATCCGGGTTTTTCTTGCCGACATAGTTTTTTTTCTCCCAACCAAAGACCCATTTCTTTACTACAGAATCGATGACATATTTAGAATCTGAAACTACCAGAACCTTCATATTGGGCTTTTTTAGCTTTTCAAGCCCCACAATTACAGCCAAAAGCTCCATTCGATTATTAGTAGTAAGGCGAAACCCTTCATAGAATTCTTTCTTATGCGGAGTTCCAACCAATTCCATCACCACTCCATACCCCCCGTTTCCGGGATTCCCCTTTGCAGCACCATCTGTATATATATGTACTTCGTGACTCATTTTTTTTTGACTTCTTAGATATTTAGATTGTTAGATTTCTTAGACTGTTAGAATTCTAGATTGTTGGATTGTTAGACTATTCGATTTTTAGACTTCCTTGATTTAGCAAAATCTAAAAAACATTAAGCATAAAAAAAGAAATCTAAGAAACCTAAGCTTCTAATAATCTCGAAATAATTTCCGGAAAGTACTTTTGTTCGAGCTCGTGAATCTTTTCAGCCACAGTTTCCGGGGTATCTTCTTCGGTTAAGGCCACACTTTTCTGAAAAATGATGCCGCCTTCATCATAATTTTCATTTACAAAATGAATAGAGATTCCGGTTTCTTTTTCTTTATTATCCACTACAGCCCTGTGTATGTGCATTCCATACATTCCTTTGCCCCCGTAGTTAGGTAAAAGCGCAGGATGAATGTTTATTATTTGATCGGGATATTGCTCTATTATGTTCTCCGGAAATTTCAACAGGAAACCTGCAAGAACTATCAGATCCGGACCTATTTCTTGTATTTTTTGTAATACATTTCGCTCCAAAAGTTCGTTTTTAGAGAAGATTTCGACTGGAATTTGATGATTTTTTGCTCTTTCTATAACTTTTGCCGAAGCGTTATTTGTAAAAACCGAAACAACCTTCGCAATTTTGGTTCTCGCAAAATACTTTATAATGTTTTCAGCATTAGTCCCTGATCCTGAGGCAAAAACAATAATTTTTTTCATAATCCAATTTATTTTTAGACTGCAAAAAACGGAATAAAAATCGAAAATAAATAGTCTTAAAAAGTCTTTCTTGAAATTAATTTTATAAATTAGTGTTACATTTATAAACTAAATAGTTGTTTTAAAATAAAGTTTTTTATTTTTGCCAACAAATTAAATTCTAAAATTAAAGATTATGTCAGACATTGCATCAAGAGTAAAAGCGATTATCGTAGACAAATTAGGTGTTGACGAAAACGAAGTTGTAACAGAAGCAAGCTTCACTAATGATTTAGGAGCTGACTCATTAGACACTGTTGAGCTTATTATGGAATTCGAAAAAGAATTTGATATTCAAATTCCAGACGATCAAGCAGAAAACATTGCTACTGTTGGTCAAGCTATTTCTTATATCGAAGAAGCTAAAAAATAATAATACCGCACCCGATTTCTAAAAATCCCCATTTTTTGAAATTCCAAACTCCAGTTATTGGTATTTGTTTTTTAAAATTTGAAATTTTTAAGGATCGGGTGTTATTATTTTTTCTCAAAATTAAATTTCGATTGATTTTCAATCAAAAAGATATATTTATATTGTAATGCCCATGGCTCTTAAGTAAACAGTACAGTTAAGAAAGCGTGGGTTTTATTTGTTTAAAGTACAAAATACATATTTATGGCATTAAGGCGAGTTGTTGTAACAGGATTAGGTGCACTTACTCCTATCGGGAATAATATCCAGGAATATTGGAATGCACTTGTGAATGGAGTTAGCGGAGCCGCTCCTATCACATATTATGATACAGAGAAGCATAAAACGAAATTTGCCTGTGAAGTAAAAAACTTCAATATTGAAGATTTTATGGATCGTAAAGAATCTCGTAGATTAGATAAATTCGCTCAATATGCAGTTGCTGCAAGCGATGAAGCTATTAAAGATGCCGGACTTACTAATGATAATATAGACAAAACAAGAGTTGGTGTTATCTGGGGAGCAGGAATTGGTGGTCTGGAAACTTTCCAGGAAGAAGTAATTTATTATGCTAAAGGAGACGGAACACCAAAATTCAATCCGTTTTTTATTCCTAAAATGATTGCCGATATAGCACCTGCACACATTTCGATGCGTAACGGTTATATGGGACCAAATTATACTACTGTTTCTGCATGTGCCTCTTCTGCAAATGCTTTAATTGATGCTTTCAACTACATTCGTTTAGGAATGTGTGATGTTATTGTATCCGGTGGTTCAGAAGCTGCCATTACCATTGCTGGTATGGGAGGTTTTAACTCAATGCACGCTTTATCAACAAGAAACGAAAGCCCTGAAACAGCTTCAAGACCTTTTGACGGAACCAGAGACGGTTTTGTATTAGGAGAAGGAGCCGGAGCATTAGTTCTTGAAGATTACGAACATGCAAAAGCAAGAGGAGCAAAAATTTACTGTGAAATTGGCGGTGGCGGTATGTCATCTGATGCTTACCACTTAACAGCACCACATCCGGAAGGAATTGGGGTTATTGCAGTAATGAAAAACACTTTAAGAGATGCCGGAATGAATCCTGAGGATGTTGATCACATCAACACACACGGAACTTCTACTCCTCTTGGAGACGTTGCGGAATTAAAAGCAATTAGTGCTGTTTTTGGAGATCATGCAAAAACAATCAATATTAACTCTACAAAATCAATGACAGGTCACTTACTGGGTGCTGCCGGAGCTATTGAAGCGATTGCTTCTATTCTGGCTATGCAACACGGAATTGTACCTCCAACGATTAATCATACTGTAGTGGATGAGAACATTGATCCTTCATTGAATCTTACCTTAAACAAACCTCAAAAAAGAGAGGTAAATGTTGCTATGAGTAACACTTTTGGTTTTGGTGGACACAATGCTTGCGTATTGTTTAAAAAATTAGTGGACTAATTTCTGCATATGAATATTATCAAAAAAATATTTTCAAAATCCCGTTCTCAAGAAGACGGGATTTTTTTTGACACTATTCAGAAAATACTTGGATTTCAGCCTGTTTCTATCGATTTTTATAAGAAAGCTTTTACACATCGCTCTTCCAATAAATTAGACGAATCAGGACATCCGATTAATTACGAACGTTTGGAGTTTTTAGGAGACGCAATGTTAAGTGCCGTTATCGCAGCACATTTGTTTAATAAAGCGCCCAAAGGCGACGAAGGTTATCTTACCAAAATGCGCTCGAAAATTGTGAGTCGCGAACATTTGAATGAATTGGGCAAAGACCTCAATCTCGTTCGATTTGTAGAAAGCAAAGTTCCTATTCAGCATTTTGGCGAAAATATTCATGGTAATATTTTTGAATCTCTTATTGGAGCTATTTATCTGGATAAAGGATATTCGTTTTGCGAAAAATTTATTCAAAAAAGAGTGATCACTCCTTATGTCGATATAGCACGACTTGAAGGAAAAGTAATTAGCTATAAAAGTTTGGTTATCGAATGGTGTCAGAAAGAAAAAAGAATCTTTCATTACGACATTTTTGAAGATAACGGCATTGATGGCCAACGTTTGTTTGGCGTAAAATTAAGCATAGACGATAAAGTCATTGCAAGAGCAAGAGCAACCTCAAAAAAGAAAGCAGAAGAAAAAGCCTCACAAAGGGCATATTTTGCATTTCAGGAAAAAATAGACAAGAAATAGCTACAAAACACTTGTAACTATCTTAAAGCTATAACGTTTTCGTTTATAATTTAACAAAAACATACACTTCTTAACTATTGATGCTCCGTTAGAAATAGTATATTTACACTTTATTTTTCATGACATGGCTATTCATAGATTGGATTTAGACGAATTTGACGAAATTGATTATTATTTAATGGCAATTCACACTTCATTAGAAGATTACAGATTGGCCTATTTTATCAATAAAAACCTTCCGATAAACTTAAGTAAGAGCAAAAACGAGATCCATGCTCAGACTAAAGAAGGCGAGGCAAATTTTTCGAGATTTTATTATTATGACTCCGAAAAAGCAGTTTCATGGAATCTGATTCAGAATAAAAATGAGATCATTTCAGTGAGTAAAAATGATTCTCAAGATTTGTTTTCCAATGAAACAAGTGAGGTTTCAACAACAATTCATTTACTTCCTGAATTCAAAAAAGTAGATTTTTTCCTGAAAATAGACAATAGCGAAGAGGCTCTTGACTTTTCAGAAATTCAACAGCAATTAAACAAAATAGAAAGTATTGCAGCAATTTATGCTGTAGATACTGACAAGATAAAATCAAAAAACAATCTAATTTTTTAAAAAAAATGACTAAAAACAAACAAAAAAACCAAAATTGTTGCTACACTTGGGCCTGCATGTAGTACGAGGGAGATTATCAAGGATATGATCGAGGCAGGGGTTAACGTGTTTAGAATCAATTTTTCGCATGCTGATTACGACGGAGTAAAAGATAAAATCAATATTATTAGAGGTCTTAATGAAGAGTTTGGTTACACTACTGCAATCTTAGGTGATTTACAGGGACCAAAACTTAGAGTTGGGGTAATGGAGGAAGGAACAGTAGTAAATGACGGTGATGTTATTACTTTTACAACTGCTGAAGATATCATAGGAAACGCTCAGAAAGTGTTCATGAAATATCAAAATTTCCCAAATGATGTTAATCCGGGAGAACGTATTTTATTGGATGACGGTAAATTAATCTTCGAAATTCTTACCACAGACAAAAAAACAGAAGTTACCGCTAAAGTAATTCAGGGAGGAGAATTAAAATCTAAAAAAGGAGTTAATCTTCCAAACACTAAAATTTCTTTACCGGCTTTAACAGAAAAAGATATTGCTGATGCGATTTTCGCGATCGAACAAAAAGTAGACTGGATCGCACTTTCGTTTGTAAAAACACCTCGTGATTTACAAGATCTTCAAGAATTAATCGCAAAACATTCAGAACATAAAATTCCAATTGTAGCTAAAATTGAAATGCCGGAAGCTCTTGAGAACATGGATAAAATTGTAGCGTATTGTGATGCCTTAATGGTAGCTCGTGGAGATTTAGGGGTTGAACTTCCTGCTCACGAAGTACCATTGGTACAAAAAGATCTGATCCGCAGAGCAAAAACGGCAAGAATTCCGGTTATCGTTGCAACACAAATGATGGAAACAATGATTACCAGTTTAACGCCTACAAGAGCTGAAGTTAACGACGTTGCTAACTCGGTAATGGATGGAGCTGATGCAGTAATGCTGTCAGGTGAAACGGCTACAGGAAACTATCCGGTACAGGTTATTCAAAAAATGACACAAATTTGCGAGGCAGTTGAAGACTCTCCGCTTATTCAGGTTCCGCAAAACACACCGCAAATTAAAACAAAACGTTTTGTTACTAAAACAGTTTGTCATCAGGCAGCTTTATTGGCTAATGAAATCAAAGCAAAAGCAATTTGTACTTTGACAAATAGTGGTTATACTGCTTTCCAAATTTCAGCCTGGAGACCATCTGCACATATTTTAGTATTTACTTCAAACAGAAGAATCCTGACGCAATTGAATTTGTTATGGGGAGTAAGATCTTACTTCTATGACAAAGACGAAAGCACAGATGATACTGTAACTGACGTTAACGAAATTGCAAGAGAAAGAGGATATGTTGTAAAAGGAGATTATTTAATCAATCTTGCAGCAATGCCAATTAAAGAAAAAGGAATGGTAAACACCATGAGAGTTTCTGAAATAGAATAGTTTACTTCTTAAAGTTAACTAGAAAGCCATTCGATAATCGAGTGGCTTTTTTTTATTCCTGTATTTTAATACCGATTGTATATTCAATATTGTCCAGTTGCATTGTACTATTTTCCTATTACATCGGCATTATATCAGAAAACATTGAGCTAAAATATATGTAAAATTGATTATACTCTCCTCTTTTCATCAAAAGCAAGGACCTCGCATTATGCCATTTAAATAAAATCGTTTATCTTTGATAGAGAAGCACTTAACTAAATCACAACAACTTACAACAAACACCACCATTTTCATTTAACACAACTTTACCTATACTCCGGATTTAATCAATATTTTAATAATTTCAAATTAAACTAATTTAATCATTAATTTAAATATCACAAGATGAATATTAAAAGAAAGAATCTCCGTATAATCCCACTGTTTTTATTGGGTTTACTGTACAGCTGTTCTCCAACTGTACGAGTTACCACCGATTACGATCGTGACACCAATTTCAGCGAGTATAAAACTTTTGCCGTTTACGACTTAAAAGAACAGGAAGGTCAGATTAGTCAATTAAACGTTGATCGTGTTACAAAAGCCATCCGCAGCGAAATGCTGAGTAAAGGTTTTACAGAAACTACAGCTAGCCCGGATCTAAAAATCAATGCCATATCAATCTTAAAAAACAAAACTGAAGTATCGGCAAACACTGACTTCTATGGTTATGGTGGCATGTATCGTCCGTATGGATATTGGGGTAGAGGTGCCATGATGGGAGGCGCCAATACTTTCGTCAACACCTATGATTATGTTGATGGCTCTCTAATCATCGATATTGTATCAACAAAAACAAAAAAACTGATATGGCAAGGAATAGGTAATGCTAAAATAGACAGCCAACCTAACAATCCGGAGGAATTTATTGCGTCCTCTGTCAAAAAAATCCTGGCAGGATTTCCTCCCGGACTAGCAAAAAAATAAAATTATCTACTTCTAAATCTAAAATCTGTACAGATGCTAATACGGCAAAAAAACCTCAAGACTTAGCAACGAGTAAGAGGTTACCTAGCAGATTCTCTATCAACATCAAACCCTACCGGTTGAAAAACTGGTAGGGTTTGATGCTGTTTGTATTTTGCGTATTTTGTAAGTTTATATAGCTTAACAAAAACATTTTATAAAAATTAACGGTTACAGGTTAGTTTTATTAGTTAAAATTTAATTGTTTTGTAACAAATTAGAAACACGAGAGACTAATTTATCAAAATCTTAAACATAAATTATGAATACATTTTCATTCAAATCAGTACTGGCAGCTTCTGTATTTTTTGTTGGGGCAACTGGATGTTTTGCACAGGACATTTTAGTGAATTCACTAAAACTGAATGCAAGCGAAAAAAGTAAAGAAAACTTTAAATTCACTGAAGTTATTAATCTTGGAACTACCTCAGTAAAAGCTCAGGGTTCATCAGGAACTTGCTGGAGTTATTCGACCAACTCTTTCTTAGAATCAGAAATGATTCGTTTAGGAAAACAACCGGTTGAATTGTCTCAGATTTTTTCGGCAAGAAACGTTTATGTTGAAAAAGGAATCAATTACGTACGTATGCACGGAGCGGTTAGCCTAGGCGACGGTGGTGCATTACACGATGTAATTAATATGTACAAAAAATACGGAACCGTTCCGAGAGAAGTTTACACAGGATTAAACTACGGAACCGACAAAAATAAATTTGGCGAAATGGCCGCTCTTATCGAAGGTGTTTTGGCTGCTGTAGTGAAAAATCCAAACGGAGAATTAACTCCAAACTGGCAAAAAGCATACGCTGCTGTTATCGACTCTTATTTAGGAAAAACACCGGATAACTTTACTTACAAAGGAAAAAACTACACTCCGCAATCTTTTGCTAAAGAAGTAGTAGGAATTAATCCTGATGAGTATATCGAAATGTCATCTTTCACAACTTCTCCGTACTACCAAAAAACAACTATGATGGTACCGGACAACTGGTCATTTGATCAAGTTTACAACGTAAAAGTAAACGACATGACAGATGTTATCGACAATGCTTTGAAAAAAGGATACACTGTAGCATGGGCAACTGACGTAAGTGAAAAAAGCTTTAGCTGGAAAAATGGTGTAGCTTATGTAGCTACTAAAAAATTCGACGATATGACCGCTGAAGAAAAAGCAGACATGTTCAACGGACCAAAAGCGGAACCGGAAATCACACCGGAAATGCGTCAAACAGCATTTGACAACTACACTACTACTGACGATCACGGAATGCACATCATTGGTTTAGCCAAAGATCAAACCGGAAAAGAATATTACATCGTTAAAAATTCATGGGGAGAAACAAACGACTACAAAGGTTTCTTGTTTGTAACTAAAAACTTCGTGAAATACAAAACAACTGCCTTAATGGTAAACAAAGGAGGAATCCCTTCTGACCTTGCTAAGAAATTAGGGGTTTAATTACCTTAGAGTTTTAAAAAATAAAGAAGCGCTGCAATGAAAATTGTGGCGCTTTTTTATTTTAACCGCAAAGAGCGCAAAGGTTCTTCCTCTCTCACTTTAGATTGAGAATTCTTTTTGATCTTGTTAAGAAATTAGAGGTATAATTACCTTAAAGTTTAAAAAAAATTAAAGAAGCGAAGCAATTTTCATTGTAACGCTTCTTGTTTAATCATTTTAATTTCATCGAATTATTATGGCAAGCCTTAATAGTTTTGCAAACCTAATATTGCATTTCTAGTAAACAAAAAATGAATTTCTTCTAAAATTTGGAGACGAACAGCCCCACAGATTTAATAAATATAAAAGCGATGAAATGTTTGAATTCCGATATTTTTAAATCACAAACAAGTCTTAAAGATTGTTTAGTTTTAGCTTTTATTTGTTATCTTACAAAAAACAGAAGTTTTTTATATGCTTTTTTTGTAAGTAAAGTATTCGTTTTTATTATTAAGGACACTTAATTATTAATATTTTTTTATACATTTGCATCAATGGACAAAACAGGTAAATTAAGAGCATTTGAATACACCTTAATGAGATTAACTCAGTGGTATTCAGAATCATCCCCATCAGGAGATAACGATATCAGTATCCTGAAATCTTTGAAGCTTTTATTTTTTGTATCAGCTGTTGATACTACTGTTGATTCTACAGAAACTCTTCTTGATGAAATCTTTGATAATTTTACCGCTTTACCTTTAGGACATGTTGAAAGTGATGTATATGCAGGGATAAAAGAAGGAGGATTATTATATGTTACAATTGATAATCGAAGGTCTAGAATTATAAATTTACAAGAAATAGAAAAATTAGATATTCGATATAAGAAAAAAATTGATGACTCAGTTTTCAAACTTAAAAAAATTAATAGCAATTTAGTGAAACTTTCTTCATTTGAATTGGTTGAATTAAGCCATAAGTGGTATTCATGGAAAAAAAATATACTAATTGCTAAAAGTAGAGGTTCTTCCAGCCAACCAATTAGAATACAAGAAATAAAGAGCGAAGATAAAATTTATCAATTATAGGAATATAACTTATGATTGATAAAATTACACTATTAATTAAAGAAAATTTTCTAGAAAATGCTGATTGGCATTTAGAATATTTTGATGAAGATAATGTTCTAGTAAATAAAGCAGAATTAGAAATAAAAGTAAACACAATACTTTTAGAGGTATCAAAATATTATATAGAATCCATTTTGTCAGGTGAATATATAAAAGAAAGCGATTTTGAAACACGACTCTTGGCTAATGAGGATGTTATAAATCTGTTTTTAAATTCAAATCCTTCCTTTGAAGATTTGGACTTTTATGAGATTGTGTTTAATAATCTCGTAAAGTCTCTACAACTGTTTTTGACCGATTATAGCAATTTTTTTAAAATTATTGATATACACAATACTCATCCGTCTCTTGATATAGTTTTTTCATCTTCAAAAAATACTTCGAGAGTTCTGCTTGATTTAAATGAAGACGTTCGTAATTCATATTATAATTTTTCTCGAATTTTAAAATTAAATCAATTAGATCATTTTTTTGATGAGAGTATAGGTTACTTTAAAAACCTTATAGAATTAGAAGGCTTGATAAAAAATAGTAAGCATCCCTCTCCTTTTGATGCTGCTGTAATTCTAAAATTGTCTTTTTTAAAATACAAATGGAGTATTAGACAAATAACGACTTTAAAAGCATTGAAAAGGACAGCTTCTTCTAAAAGTTACTTAGTTGATAATGTTTTAATATCTCTCCAAGAGACACCTACATTAAGTGTTGGAAATAATAAAATTATTATTTGGAAAGAGTATTTAGAAAATCACTATGATTCGGAGAATTTACATAGTTATTTTTATAGAAAATATGATGAGCTTAAACTCCTGAATGTTGAAAGCTTAACATTTTATCAACTGCATTTTCTTACAAAATATCATAAAGATATAAAACCTAATTATGAAAATCTTTCGAATATTGTTAAAGAAATTGAGTCTAGGGAGCTACGATTCACAAATGAAAAAGAAAGGTTTTTATATTATAAAAACTTGAATTATGCTCTAAATAATCAATTCTCCTTGCTGGTTCAAATTCCAGATTCTAAAAAAGAAGATGTCGAAAAATTGAGAAATAAAATTATAGCATTTCAATCAAGAACTAGTAATGAAAATTTCTTTGTTGAGGTGAAATATTTAAAATATAAAATAGAAAGTCTTGAGAAATTAGTAAACGGTAGAAAAGCTTTAGATACAGAAATGGATATTAGAACTCATCTTGAAGAGATTAGGTTGCTATTTACAAAATGTGAAAGCAAGATTAATTGGTCTAAAAATCACCATAATTTATTGTATCAATTAGAGTATAACGAGAGTTTGGTTCCATTAAATTCAGGAGTTAACGATGTTTATTTTGCATCGTCTTTTTTGTTGCCACTTTCGAAGGAACAAATTGATTCAGAGTTCCAAGAATTACGTACAAAGTTTAATAATGATTTTAATCATTTAGAAGTTTTAGGTGCTTTAACAAAAGAATTTACTTTAATTAAAGATTTGAAAAATAATGTGGAAAGTAGTGATAAGAAATCTATTGAAACTATTACAATCTACACTGCAGTGATTTCTTTTATTGTAGGAACCGTTTCTGGTTTTTCTTTTGTTAGTACTTTTTTCAAAGCACTTATTTTTTTGCTAATTTTTTCGTCATCACTTTCACTTTTTGTCCTTATGGTTTTTATATCTACTAGAGGTGTTGATTTTATAAAAAGGAATAAAGACTATTTTTTTAGTGCATGTGGATTTTTAATTCTTCTACTGGGTATTTTATGCTTTTTCAATTACTGTGAAACTGAAATTTCTCAAAAAGAGATGAATTTAAAATACAATAAAAAAATAGATTCATTGAATAATATATATGATTCCAAGATGAATCTTTTGAAAGAACAATTAAAACATGAGATTTATAGAAATCCTGATACGTTAACACTTAAGGTATCGCCCAATATTTCTAATGCAAAGGCATCTATACTTTCTAATAAAGGGGGGTAATAACTATTAATTAATCGTTCTAAATAATTAGTATTACCCGTCATCAACTTCTACAAATACTCCACTTTATCCTTTTCAGCCTGAATCAAGCGGTCGTAAAGTTCTACAACTTTATCAATCGAACTATGATTGCTCTTTTATTTTCAAAAAGAATCTGTAACAAATTATTTTTTTATTCCAATTTGTTTCAAAAGCTGTAACAATTTTTAAAAAATTTTAATTTTGTTTCAAAAACTGTAACAAAATATTTTTAATTCGTTTTTTGTTACAAGAACTTTGAAATGTAAACAGACACACTAAAACAAAAAAAAGAGAGATCTCAAACGAGATCTCTCTTTTATATAAATGATATGTTTTAAAAAGAATTACTTTCCTTTCAATAATTTTTCTAAATATTCTACTTTCTCTTTCTCAGCCAGAACCAAGCGTTCGTAAAGCTCCACCACTTTATCGAGAGGGTTGAAATTACAGCTATATGCACTTCCATTAACAACATTGCTGTCGTGATAAGTATTTCCAATAATATTTAAAACTGCCTCATCTGAAAAGTTTTTGATAGCTTCCGCAGAAACACCCAATACCTCAGCAATTTTCGCCAATTTCTCCTCATCAACCGTTTCGCTTCCTTCAATATTTGAAACCGATTGCTGGCTTACACCAATAGCAATGGCCAGGGCTTCCTGTTTCATTCCTCTAAGCTCTCTTATTCGGCTAATGTTTCTGCCGATATGTTTTGGTTTTGTTGCTGCGCTCATAATTCAAAGATATTTAAAATTGTTGAGAATTTATGGAGATTGTGAAACACAAGCTTTGCTTAGTGGTTTACAATCTTACTTTTTTCGATACCATGCTATCTATCGCTTAATTGCGGCTTAAACAAAAGTACGTTTTTTCGTATAATTAATAACCATAAACTAAACGCCATGCCAAAAGAAAATCAAAGCCCTAAAGATCAAAATAACGTAATAACTGCAGTAGCTCAATTTCTATCGACACTCTGGATGGAAGGAGAATTTAGAGACCAGCCCGCTTATCTAACCGAGATTTTCGAAGAGATCCTTAAAACCGAAATTGGAGACGATCTCGATCTGCGAACCAAAATGATCAGCTGTATCAAAACCAGTAAAATGCTGGCAAAAGCCTTAAATCCTTTTACTGATCCGGAAATCGAAAAAGCCAGTATCGAAATGTTGAATACAAATTAGCACTAAAAAAAGGAACGCGGATTACGCAGATTCGCTTTGCGAAAACGCTGATAAAAACGGATTTCTCAGAAGTTAACCAATAATAAAAAAATCCGTGCTGATCCGTGCTTTCGTGAAACGAATCCGTACAATCCGTGGGCTATTTTTTAACCGCAAAGACGCAAAGGTTTACGCAAGGAACGCAGAAACACCTTATCGGTAACCAATATCAAAATGCTGTGTCCAAATTAGCATTACAAAAAGGAACGCGGATTACGCAAATTCGCTTTGCGAAGACGCTGATAAAAACGGATTTCTCAGAAGTTAACCAATAATAAAAAAATCCGTGCTGATCTGTGTTTTCGTGAAACGAATCCGTACAATCCGTGGGCTATTTTTTAACCGCAAAGAGCGCAAAGGTTTACGCAAGGAGTGCAGAAACCTTTTATTGATCAGGAAATAGAAAAAACCTGCCTTAAAATCAGGAATATTTAGAAGGATTAAGCAGTCCGAAAGAGCGTTTTAACGTTTTTAAAAGGTCGTTGGTAGATTAAATAAAATATACCTAAGAACTATAAGTACCTTTAAGTAAAGTTCTGATATTTTCAACAAACTAATTTAAACATCATGAAAACGTATGCAACACTTTTACTCATTATGGTGCCTGTTTTTTCGTTTAACTCATTTGGTCAGCATTCAGCTCCCACTCCGGCAGCAATCGAAAACGCAACTTTACTATTGGACGGCACCCCTAAAGACGGACTTGTTATTGTGGGCTATTATGTCGAAGAAACCGTTAATATGGCTTTTGGAAAAAGAATTACCCAATACGAAGTCCCAAAAATAAGTATGATCGATACCTACAATCTGGGTCCGAACAACACCCGAACAGTAACTCCCATTTATGGAAAAGCAAAAGTAAAAATAGCGGAAGAAAACTTGCAGCCTAAAACTGTTTCTAAAACGATTACCAATGTCATTAACCCCGTTAAAGTCGCGGTAATTGCTCCCACTAAACCTCAGAAATACATCAATGTAGATGTGGTAACGACCTACGAAAAAGTAATCGACAAAGGTTACAAAACACCGGAAATGCTTGCAAAAGTGGCTGACAGAGCTTATTTTGAAGGTGATTTGGTTACGGCTGCTAAATATTACGGCCAGCTTATTGAAATGAATGCTGATCTGGAGGCCATGTATTATTACCGCTATGCACAATCCTTAAAAGAAATTAATCAGATCGAGAAAGCCAATGAAATAATGAAACTGTTCGAAATTAAAAATTCGGCTAGTAAAGTGGCCCGAAAATAATATAACTGTAAAGTTGAGACTTCTACTTATTTGCTGTTGCTTTAAAATCACAGAAGTTCACTAACAGAAATAAAGGTTCTAAACCTCACAACTTCCGTAATGTGAAACAGGAAAATTGCAAGAATTGGCAATAAAACACAATTGGTTGGCCTTGGTATGAAGTGCATTGGCCAGTTCGATCTGATCGGCGTTTGCAATTTTTACTTTTGGGTAGAGGTGAACGGCAACAAAGCGCCCGCTTCCATCAGGAGAAACTTCAAGGGTTGCTTCTGCATGATCTGAATATTCCAGAACTTCTATTCCGTTTTGAGAACATACATACAGATAGGACATCATGTGACAGGAAACGAGACTGCTCAGCAATAAATCTTCGGGATTATACAATTCAGGATCTCCTTTAAAAGCTTTGGCAGCCGAAACATTTAAAACTGGTTTCCCTTCTATGGTAATCTGATGACTTTTGCTGTAAAATCGTTTTGCAGTGTCTTCTGGTTTTGGTTTAAAAGTCCATTTTACTGCTGCCTTGAATAGATGTTTCATATCGGTTGTTTTTTGTTTTTGCGAAGTTATGGTTTTATATGACTTGCGAATTAATCTTATTTAAATGTGGCGTTTTTTACAAACTCATCCCAAACAAAAAATGGCCGGAATTGCTTCCGGCCATACTTACTCAATTTGAAACTTGAGTTTATACTTATTTTGTTGGGTGTGGTGCTATTAAATTAACCGTAACAGAACCTCCTCCATCTAAAGTAGTTCCTTTTTTGAAAGCTCCTGTAGCAGGATCAACTTCATAAATTGCAGCTACCGCATCAACAGGACTGATTGCCGTGTAATATTTTCCTTTAAATACCAATGGCGAACGTACCATTGAAACCGGGCTTAAAGGTGTATTAATCAACGAAACTGTTTTGTTTTTCAAATCAATTCTAACCAACTGTCCTACGTTTTTTAAACGGTCTCTTACGGAAGTCATTAACTCTTCGTATTGAACGGTACCAATTGCAATTCCGTTACCCACATAATTTATTCCCATCAAACAGGCTTGTTTTCCTAATGGTGTGGTTACATCAATAAAATAATCTTTATCAAAATCTGCTGTGCCTTTTTTAATACGTACCACTCCTGATTTTCCGCCTACACCTGTCCAGAATTTACCGGCACTCGCTACAAAGTAATGGTTTCCTTCTTCGTCTTTGTCTAATGAATTTAAGTAGTCATAACCCACTCCACCTTCAGTTGCAGTACTTTTGATTACTTTTAAGTTATTCATTGCAGGATAATCATAAACTAAGGCTCTTACGCCATCAACTGTATATGATTTTGATTCGTTATCGTAAAAATAACCTCCCAGAATAAGCTTTCCGTTGTCTACGAATGCTCTTCCAACAGAAAACTGAACTCCTTTTTTAGCGGCGTCGTATGGTACGGCCAATGTTCCTTTTGCTTCGATTGTGAAATCACTTAGTTTGATTCTGGCCCAGCCCACAGTACCATTATTGATATCCAGTCCTCCAAGAACCAACATGGTATTATCGTCTACAATATTCAGCGATTGAAAATAATTCGGAACCACTCCGTCTGTAAGTATAGCCCCTTTTTCTTTTAAGCTTCCGTCTTTACCCATTTCGTATTGGATGAATTTTTTCTGCGGAAGGTTCATCAAATAAACATACTGTTTGTGCCAGATATAACGAGATCCATTAGCCTCAATACCTTTGCCTTTAAAAGTTAAAGATCCTTCTGATAATGAAGGTACCGATGCAATATATTGCAAATCCTGAGTCCAGCTGGCAATTGTAAAATGCTGTGCCGTTTCGGTTTCTACTTCATCTGACTTTGAACTGCAAGAGCTTACAACTGCAGCAAACACAGTAACAGCAGAAACCATAAATGTTGTTTTCTTTAAGAACGATTTCATTTTCATTGATTTTAATTTAATTGGTTATTGTAAAAAATATCTTAGTTTCAAACTGAAAAACCTTCCCGGCTTTTGCAGTAAGTAATTGTCATAAACTTGCTTGTCTAAAATATTGCGGCAGGCGAAATTGGCACTGTAACGTCCGTTTCCAAAAGTGTAACCAAAACCGGCATCCTGAACGAACTGGGTTGGAATGTACATTTTCTCGCGTGCTTCTCCCAGACTTGGCCAGCCTAAGTAATACTGATGAACATAATGTGTGCTAACAAAAAATGAAATTTTAGGTTTCATTTGAAACATCTCATCCAGGAATAATCTCGCCTCTGCATTTGCCATTAAGTAAGGCGTATTTCGTAATCGGTCTCTATAAACATGATTTGGGGCACCGTTTCCTTCAAAACGCTGCATGTTTCGGATATCCTGATAGGTAAAATTAAATGATGTTTCAAGCCATTGCTTTCGGGCATAATTGGCTTCAACCTCAACCCCAAGCGTGCGTATTTTTCCTAAATTTTCGTAGCGGGCGGTTCCCATCAGATCTCCCTCTGTTAACCAAATCAGATTTTTGGTATCTCTGAAAAAAACATTAAGTCCAAAATTTATATTCTGAAACGTATTACGGATTGTTTTCTGAAGGGATGCATTCACATTGAAACTTCTTTCAGGCTGTAAATCCGGTGCATTTACAATTGTATTACCATTGCCCAGAAGCTCTATGGCTTCAGGTAACCGGGCAGTATTTTCGGCAGAAATTTTTATGGTATAGTCTTTTGGCAATAACCATTTAGAGGTGTATCCGAAAGCCCATGCCTTGTCTTTCGTATTCTGATAAAAAGTTTCCTTAGAACTCCCGCCATTGTAATCAAATACAACGGCATTGGCTTCATAAGCAAAATACTTTGTAAAGAAAATATTCTTCCAACGATCCTCAAATGAAGAAATCTCATACGATAACCCTGCGATATGTTTGTTGAGATTCTGAGGCTGTCTAAGCGGAATTGTCCAATCAGCTTCGGCAATAGCATCACTGCCTTTTCTTCTGGTACCGGTAAACACATAATTTAAGTTAACCTCCTGATTCTCTTTTAGGTGATACACAAAATTAATTCTGGCCAACTGTGTACGATCCTGAAAAGAATAAATAGACTTTCCTGATCTGATTCCGCCCAATTCTCCATCTACTGTTCCGATAGGTTTTCCTGTCCAATTGTATTTATAAGAACTGGTATCTGTAGTTGTACCTCTTAACTTGTTTATAGAAGCATACAGATCTACATCTAAATTTGAAAACAAAAATCCTTTCTTAGAATAGCGCAGAGAAGGCATAACAAACTTCTCATTATAGCGCACGTCTCCATACACATAAGCCATTGTTCTTCCGGTCTGTATTCCTCTGTCCTGATCTGCTAAAGTAAAACCTAACAGCAAGGCATCTGCCCATTTGACATTGGTAAACCCAATATCAGTTCTAATGGTGTACGATTTATAATCGTCATTAAATCTTCTGAATCTTGGATAACCCGGAATCGGTCTTCCATTTTCTCCCGCAACTTCTACCGTTGGACCCCAAACTTGATAATTATTATCGGAATAATTAAAAAAAGAATTGGTTTGCAACGTAAAGCCGGATTCATTTCTCCATTTTCCGGAAACTGCTGTACGATAAGTATTAAATGAACCTATGGTTTGCGACACATCGATATAATTTTTAAGTCGGCTGCGTGTTACCAGGTTTACAGAACCCCCCAGTGCATCGGCACCAAAGGACACCGGAGTAACTCCTTTATAGATTTCGATTCTTTCGAGTGTATTGATGGAAAAATTGTTGATGCTGAAGGATGATCCGAAGTTTTCCATCGGAATTCCATCTACAAAAAACTTTACGGCTTTACCTGATAATCCATTAATCGAATAATTGGTTTCAGAGCCCATTCCACCAGATTCCTGTACGCGAATACCGGATACTCCATCCATTAAACGATTTAAATCGACATCACGTTCAGCCAGTTTTTTTGTATTGATAACAGAAACGGCAAACGGCTGTTCTTTGATTTTGGTTTCAATCGTTTTGCCAAACAAATCAACAGAATTTAACACAACCGAATTCGATTTTAACGCTATAACAATTTCTTCTTTCTGATTCTGTCCGACAACAACAGCCATTTCCCGGATTTGATAACCCGTCATCGATACCACTAACTGATACTTTCCTGATGCAATATTTTGAAAAACAAATTTCCCTGAGCTATTACTTTTCACTACCACGGCAGTATTTTGCAATTGAATTTCGGCACCGGCAACAGGCTGATTGTCATCGTCAAGTATATAACCTGTAAAACTGGCATTCCTATTATTCTGAGCATAAACTGCAGTACATATGATCATTAAAATAACCGTTAAAAAAAATCTTTTAAATTGCATCACTGATAATTTGTTCCCTAAACCAATAACTTCTCTATTTCAGTTATATCGGTTTTTCTTCTCTATTCTTCTTATTTCTATTTTCTTATAACTTAAAACGTTCCGACAGCCTGGAGCTAAATACTCTTGGTAAACCTTCGGCAATTTCATCTCTGGTTGCCGTTATCACCTCATAGTCAGCATCTGTCATGGCGAGATACGTTTGTCCTTTTTGCAATTTTACCTTGTCCTGATACACCGTTGTACAACCTGAAGTTCCGGTGCCAATATTAAATTCCTGTACTTTTGCCGAATCGCTAATAACCGAAACGGCCCCGCAAAACTTAACATCGCTTGCCTCACCCAAAAAATCCATTGAAATGTTGCACTGGCTGCCCGGCTCAACCAAGAAAGATAAACTACCAATGTTTATTTTCTTAATCTCCTGACCGTTTAAATTGTTCACTAAAATCTGCGAAGCAAATGTTGATGAATTGTAGTAATGTAAACTGACAATCCCAAATAACACACAGGCCGCAGTTGTTAGTGCAGCATAAAGAAATCTGTTCTGAGATTTTGGTTTTGCAAGAATCGTTCTGGAAGCAATATTGCTCCAAATCTCTTCTTTTAACCCGGCTTGTTGCGGAGAGGTAATAACTTCACGTTCTAAATCTATAACACTTAACCATTGCTCCACTGTTACCCTTTCGGCAGCATTGCATTCCTTTCGCGCATATTTTTCTAATAAATCGGATGTAATAAACACAGTCTTGGTTTTGTTATATAATGATGTAGTTGCACAAGTCCTCGCTAACCCTACATAGGGGAGTAAAAAAAATGACCAAACTGCGAAAAACTTTTAAATGGTCGCGAATGTGCCGAAGCGCTCTTGTGATATTTCCTTCAACGGCTTTCTCTGTAATAACAAGAGAGGCGGCAATAGAACGGTTATCCATCCCGTCTTCCCTGCTCATTAAATATACCTGCCTGCAACGTTCCGGAAGTGTGCTGATGGCCAACTGTAGTTCCCGAAGCAAATCTTTATGCAAAATGTGCTCTTCTGTATTGTTGGAAACTTTATTCATTTCGGCAAAATGAGTACTTTCGTGCTTCTTTTTAGTAACCTGCTTTCGATGATATTCTACTATTTTGAGTTTAGCAGCACCGTATAAATATGCTCTGACGGAAGTTTCGATTTGTAGTTGTTCCCGTCTTTCCCAGATACTGATGAAAATTTGCTGTACGATTTCCTTTGCTGCTTCTTCGTCGCCGGCATGATGTCTGCAAAAACAAAACAGTTCATTCCAATACAAATCATAAATCTCCGGGAAATTTTTGGCGTTAATGTTTAGATATTGCTTTTCCATAGAAATAAAAATATGACGCAAAACTATCTTATTTAGACTAAATAAAATTAAGAATTTTTAAAATTTGTGCTGTCTTTTTAAATCTGCTTGTGTAATATTCTGGTAATTTGCCTTTTAAAAAAGCAAAAAAAATCACGATATAGTCTCTATTTTACTGGGATTAAACCAATATTTGCCTTAGAGCTGTAAGGAAATACCGCAATGTTTTCTTTGTTATAAATTGTATTTCCTTTCACCAGGTCCTATCAGAATCATCTTTCTTTTTCAGGAATATTTTTTCATTTCTCCGATGCATCCCTGGTTCAAAAATTGATCAATTGACAACGCCAACTCGTTTCGCTTCGCAATCAATTTAGCAGCAAAAAACGGTCCTGAAAGCGCTTACCGCAAGTAAGAATTATCTTCTTATTTTATTGTGTAAAAGTGACGCTTTGCCATGTAAAATGATATTTTATTTAAAAAAACTTGTAAAAAAGGTTAAAAAATGACCGCTTTAATAATGATTTTAGCATTAAAAAACCATTACTTTTGTAACAGAAGTCTCAATCAAAGCAGTTAATGTAACTTTTACAGACGGTTACATTTATTAAGTGTATACACAACGTTTAAAAAATTGAGAAACGAAATTAACAGGATTATATATTTACCACTAAAAATTTGAATATGCTTAACAGTTATAGCTCTGCAGATAAAGTTTTATTAGCAGTAGATTGTATTATTTTTGGGTTTGATCGCGAAGGTTTGAAAATTCTCTTAATCAAAAGAGGATTCGAGCCTGAAAAAGGAAAATGGTCTTTGATGGGAGGTTTATTAAAGCAAGACGAAGTACTCGATAATGCTGCGATAAGAGTTTTAAAAATGTATACGGGATTAAACGATGTGTATATGGAACAACTTTATGCCTACAGCGAAATTGATCGTGACCCCTTAGAAAGAACCATTTCAGTTTCGTACTATGCTTTGATTAATATTGAAGATCACAATGCCGAACTTATTGAAAATTATCATGCGCAATGGTTTAGTGTTGCCGATGCTCCGAGTTTAA
This sequence comes from Flavobacterium sp. WG21, assembly GCF_000335775.1. NCBI lineage: Bacteria > Pseudomonadati > Bacteroidota > Flavobacteriia > Flavobacteriales > Flavobacteriaceae > Flavobacterium > Flavobacterium sp. WG21. Next base: position 90,424 of record NZ_AMYW01000015.1, on the reverse strand, counting down.
TTTTTGATCATAACGAAATGGTGCAGCAAGCGATCAGAATATTACGTTATAAAACTTCGATCAAGCCAATTGGTTTTGAATTACTTCCCGAGAAGTTCACCATGCGTCAATTATTGGAGTTGTACGAAGCTATTTTGAGCAAAGAATTAGACAAAAGAAACTTTATCACTAAGATTAATACGATGGGAATCCTGAACAAACTGGACGAAAAAGACATGCAGTCTTCCCGAAAAGGATCTTATCTCTACACTTTCAATAAAGAAAAATACGAGGAAAAACTACGCAACAATTTTGTTTTAAACTTGTAAAGTAATTCGTCTGTAGTTTCTTAAATCCAGAAGCGCAGACGGAAAAATTATAATGAGTTTCGAATCAAAAGAGACGATTTATTTTCTATCTGCTGCTTGTGTCCGTGAAGCACCATATCGGCTAAAATTTCTCCCATCATTTCAAAATCGGTCGAAATGGTGGCAATGCCGTTAGCCACAATCTTTTTCAAAGGAGTTTCGTTATAAGAAATAATTCCAAAATCCGTTCCAAGTTTAAGGCTTTGCGATTGGGCATTTTCAATAACGCGAACCAAATCACGATCGTTTGGTATAATGTACAAGTCACCTGCATTGATTTCTCCGTTTGTAAATTCTGTGATGATATCAAACTTAAAATCATACTTTGTACAAAAAGCAATAAAACCGGTTTTCATTCCCAATGGTTCTCTAAATCCCGGAAAAATCAAAATAAGCTTTTTATACTTATCCATTCGTGACTTCCCTTTAACTAAACCTTCAAAAATATCTTTTTCGTGATTTTGATAAACTGCCGGATACAATTTCAAATCCGGATTGGTCTGATCCAATATGATAACCTCCCCTACTGGTAGGTTTTTTATTGCCTCTGCCACATCGGTTAAATTGGTAGGCATGATGATGTACTTGGTGTAATTTCCATTACTGTCGGTAATCAGTTTTTGAAATACCTGAACATTAAAGTGATGAAAGAAAATATCAACCTGAACGTTCTTTCCAATATTTTGTATAAACGAATTATAGATGTCTTCTTTGAAACTGTTTAACTCATCAAAAAGCAAAAAAATCTTTTGTTTGATATTGATTTCAACGCTTTTAACATAATACCCTTTACCCGGAATGGCATAAATAATACCTCTTTTTTTAAGCTCGTCATATCCCAACAATACCGTATCACGTGACAGCGAAAATGCCAGGCAAACTTTATTGACAGACGGAAGCCGATCGCCTTTTACCAATTTTTCTTCCTCAATTGCTTTCTCTACAGAGAGAATAATCTGTCTGTATTTTGGCAAACCAATATTACTTTGGATAGAAATTATATTCATACAAAATGGATTTTGGCGCAATATACAAAAAACTGGTAGGTACTGGTATGTAAAAACAGATATTGTTTCTATTTTTGGTTTTCATTTTTGGCAAAAAAAATATGAAAATAAAACAAATATCACACCTTCCGAATACATCTGCCATGGAATCATTTGGTTTATTGCCCGATAACGAAGAAATTCTTTCTTGTGAATTGTGCAACAAAAACGGAATGAAAGCAAAAATTATCAATTACGGTGCAACACTGACCTCTTTGATAATTCCGGTTGCAACAGGTGGGGTTGTTGATGTTGTTTTAGGTTTCGATACTTTAGAATCTTATCTGGCGTCTTATCATTTACCAAGCGCTCCTTACTTTGGTGCTACCGTTGGACGTTATGCCGGACGAATCGACAAAGGTGTTTTTGCCATAAACGATCAGACATTTCAATTGAATACCAACAACAATGGTAATGCTTTACATGGCGGGAATATTGGCTTTGGACAAAAAACATGGAACATTACCCATATTACTTCGGGCGATAATCCTTCGGTAACTTTAAGTCTTTTGAGTGAGAATTTAGAGGAGAATTATCCTGGGGCTTTACAGGTTGATTTGACTTATACCCTAACAGAAGAAAACGAATTAAAACTGGAATATAAAGCGACCTCAACTGAAGATACGATCGTGAATCTTACGCATCACACTTATTTTAATCTTGACGGACATCATCGGGATTTGTTAAACCAAACCCTCTTTATTGATTCTGACAAAATGTTGGAAACTAATCCTGAGAATATTCCAACCGGGAATTTCATTGCTCTTTCTGACCATAATTTTGATTTCAGAACGGCTAAAAAATGCCCGGAATTTATTGACAATTCGTTTGTAATTGAGTCCGGAAAAGCGGTTTCCGCCACTTTATCCAGTGTCGAAAACAATTTGCAGATGAAGGTTATTACGGATCAGCCCAGCGTCCATATATATGTAGGCGGAAATTGTTTCGGATCTATAAAAGGAAAAGAAAATACTAATTATCACGCATTTAGTGGAATATGTTTTGAAGCACAAAATTTTCCGGATGCCCCAAACCACAAACATTTTCCGAATTCGGTTTTACGAAAAGGGGAAAACTATCATCAAAAAACCCTTTACCGATTTGAAAACATAATCTAATATTTGCTAAAAAAACAACCAAAAACTAAAAGCTATTTCTTTCAACCACTACCTAATGAATGATATTTTAATACAAAACACAACCGCTTTTTTTGAAAAGTCTTTTGGATCGGCTCCGCAAAAAGTGGTGCTCTCTCCCGGAAGGATCAATATTATAGGAGAACATATTGATTACAACGACGGCTATGTTTTACCGGCGGCTATTGACAAGATTATCTGTTTTGCTTTTGAAAAGAACAATACCAACAGCTCTAAAATAATAGCCATCGATTTGAACGAAGCCTTTGAAATTGATTTAACTGCAGAAATTCTTTTAAGCGAAGAGGTCTGGACCAATTATATTCGTGGCGTAATCAAACAATTACAGGACAACGGTTTTGTGTTTGAAGGTTTCAACTGTGTCTTTAGCAGCAACATTCCGGTAGGTTCCGGTTTATCCTCTTCTGCTGCTTTAGAATGTGGAATGATTTTCGGAATTGCATCGCTTTTCGATTTAAAAATCAAAAAAGCCGACATCGCTTTGTTAGGGCAAAAGGCAGAACACTGGGTAGGGATCAATTGTGGCATTATGGATCAGTTTTCAAGTGTTCATGGTCTTGAAAATAAGGTCATAAAACTGGATTGCAACACCCTGGATTTTGAATATCACAATGCCGATTTCAAAGATTACGCTCTGGTTTTGTTTGACAGTAATGTAAAACATTCTCTTTTTACCTCTGAATACAACACCAGAAGACAGGAGTGTGAGCAAGGGCTGGCGATTATAAAACATCATTTTCCTCAAATAAAAAGTTTTAGAGATTGTACCGAAGAACAGCTTTTGACGCTGCAGAATCAAATGTCAACAACTATTTTTAAAAGAGCACATTTTGTAGTAAAGGAAATTGATCGTGTTGAAAAAGCTTGTGAAGCATTAGATCAGGGGAATATTACACTTTTGGGGCAATTACTTTTCGAAGCCCATTATGGTTTATCGCAAGAATACGAAGTTAGCTGTAAAGAGCTGGATATGCTTGTAAATACGGCAAAAACGGACGCTTTTATTATTGGATCACGCCTCATGGGGGGTGGTTTCGGGGGGTGTACCATAAATTTTATAAAAAAAGGGCATGAAAATGAGGTGAAAAATAAGTTTTCAAATCTTTATTTAAATACATTTGGGATTGAATTAAAATTTTATGATGTAACAATCTCTAATGGAACAAGACTACTTCTTTAACATCACAAAAACTATAAATGAAAAACTTTGACATCAACGAAGATCCGCACAGACGTTTCAATCCATTACTAAACGAATGGATTCTGGTATCACCACATCGAGCAAAACGTCCGTGGCAAGGGCAAAACGAGACTCTTGCAACTGAAACTCTTCCAAAGCACGACCCAAACTGTTATCTCTGTCCGGGTAACGTTCGCGCCAATGGAGAGTACAATCCGACCTATAAAGACAGCTTTGTCTTTGAAAATGACTTCGCCGCAATGAAGCAGGACGAAATTATATTTGAAGAAGACATCAAGCACACTTTTTTTAAAACCAAACCCGAACAGGGAATTTCAAGAGTAGTCTGTTTTTCACCAAGACATGATCTTACTTTACCGGAAATGGAAATTGAAGGAATTGAGAGCATTGTAAAAGTCTGGCAAAAAGAATACGCTGAACTAGGACGCATCAAATACATCAATCACGTTCAGATTTTTGAAAACAAAGGAAGTATTATGGGCTGCAGTAATCCGCATCCGCATGGTCAGATCTGGGCACAGTCATCGCTTCCAACTCAGGTTGAAAGAACACAACAAAATCTGAAATCTTATTTTGATAAAAACAACCGAACGCTTCTTCAGGATTATGTTCAGGCAGAATTAAAAACGGGTGATCGTGTAGTAATTGAAAACGATGATTTTATTGCTTTAGTTCCGTTTTGGGCAACCTGGCCTTATGAAACAATGATTGTAAGCAAAAGAGTTGTAAATAAAATTACTGATTTTACGGAAGAAGAAACCAATTCCTTTGCCGTAATTTTAAAACAACTCACCATCAAATACGATAATTTATTCAGTACTTCTTTTCCATATTCATCAGGAATCCATCAATCACCTACAGATGGTTTAGAACATCCGGAATGGCACTTCCACATGCATTTCTATCCGCCTTTGTTGCGATCAGCCACAGTAAAGAAATTTATGGTGGGTTATGAAATGTTAGGCGAATCTCAAAGAGACATTACCCCTGAAAGATGTGCCGAAGTTTTAAGACAGCAATCAGACATTCATTACAAACAAAAATAAAATAAAACTTTAGCCTATTTTGCCCCACAAATTGTTACAGCTTTGAACAACATACTTAAAAAAACAGGTACGTCTTAGCTCTTTTTTACCCTTTAATACAGAATCACATTAATAAATCAAATCAAAAACGAATAATCGACCCAAATCAAAAAAAATAAAAAAACAATATTTAAACCACCTCAGACAAATATTGTTTTTTACCCTCTACTAATCAAACAATCACTATCTAATTATTAAAATAGTACTATCAATGAACCAGAACCTTGCTTTCGCAGATTATGCGGTTTTTATTATTTACTTCATCGTAGTTTCGGCCTACGGTTATACGGTTTACCGAAAACGTAAACAAGACGAACAGGATGCTAAAGCTTACTTTTTGGCCGAAGGAAACCTGACCTGGTGGGCTATTGGAGCTTCTTTAATTGCTTCAAATATCTCGGCAGAACAATTTATCGGAATGAGCGGTGAAGGTTTCTTTTTAGGAATTGCCGTTGCGGCTTATGAGTGGATTGCAGCTATAAGTCTTATTGTGGTCGCCGTTTGGTTTATTCCCGTATACCTAAAGAATAAGATCTACACGATGCCACAATTCTTAAAAACACGCTATAATGATTCTACTGCGTTAATCATGGCCGTTTTCTGGTTATTCTTGTACGTTTTTGTAAACTTAACTTCTATTTTATATTTAGGAGCTGTGGCCATTAACGGTATGGCCGGTGGAGAATATCTGCATATTATCATGATCGGATTGGCATTGTTTGCCCTATTCATCTCTCTCGGAGGTATGAAAGTTGTCGCTTATACGGATGTTATTCAGGTGGCCGTTTTAATCATTGGAGGTTTAGTTACCTCGTATATTGCTCTTACGACTGTAGGACAATATTTTGGAGTTGGACAAAATGCAATCGAAGGATTCAAAGTTTTAATGAGAGAAGCACCGGAACATTTTAAAATGATTATTCCAAGGCCAACTGCGACATCTTCTCAGCTTGACATCAACAAATACCTTACTTTCCCAGGTCTGATGTCATATCTTGCCGGTATCTGGATCATCAACCTGAATTACTGGGGATGCAACCAATACATTACGCAAAGAGCCTTAGGTGCCGATTTGCAAACTGCACGCACCGGTATTTTGTTTGCCGGTATGCTCAAATTGTTAATGCCTTTAATTGTAATGTTACCGGGTATTGCTGCCTATGTTTTATATCAAAACGGACATTTACCACAATTAGTCGGAGGAAAAGACGGAGCTTATTCTGCTGTACTGACTTTCCTTCCAACCGGATTAAAGGGGCTTTCAGTAGCGGCGCTAACCGCAGCAATTGTAGCTTCGTTAGCCGGAAAAGTAAACAGTATCTCGACAATCTACACTTTGGATATTCACAAAAAATACATTCAAAAAGAAGCTGGTGAAAAACAGCAGGTAAACATAGGAAGAATTGCCGTTTTTGGAGCGATGCTTTTAGCAGTATTATTTACCTGGAATGATATTTTAGGAATTGGAGGTGTTGGCGGATTTACCTATATCCAAAAATACACGGGCTTTATCAGTCCGGGAGTTTTTGCCATGTTCGTTTTAGGAATGTTCTGGAAACGAACTACGGGAGCTGCAGCCGTAGTAGGCGTAATTTTAGGTTTTGTATTATCCGTACTATTCAACGAATATGCTCCTGCCTTATTTGGAAATGAGACTTTATTGTATACTGCTTATCCAAACGGAAAAGGAGCTTTTGAAATCCCTTTTCATATTTGTATGGGATTATCGTTCATCTTTACCACTTTGGTAATGGTTTTAATCAGTTTTGCAGGTCCTAAAGTGAATCCTAAAGCATTCGAAATCGACGCCGAAATGTTTAAAGTAAAACCACAAACGACTGTTTTAATCGTCATTACATTATTGATTATTGCAGCCCTGTACATTAAATTTTGGTAGTTTTATTGTATTCTTTTTTGAAAAATAAAACCGTACCGGGAAAATCACATTTTTTAAATATTATGTTATTAATTTAGAAAAAACCTACTTTTTTAACCATTGTTAATCAGGCTTTTACGTGCCAAATTTTATTAAACCCGACAAGTTTTAGAGCTTGTCGGGTTTTTAATTATTGTAGGTCACCGCCTTATTTTACACTATTTCCCACAAAATCTTCATCACCAAATTCTTTGCCTTTTTTTCAAAATAAAAAACCAAATCACTAAAATTCAAATATTTTACTTACAATACTGGTTATTTGTACAAAGTAATTTCTTACTATATTTGATTTACGTATGGTTAATCTTTAAACTTTAGGTACCAAATTTAAAGAGGCAAAAACGATACGTTTTTTCAAACAATCACAATTAACGGAATGTATAACGTATTAAATGTTTTTACTATGATAAAAAATTATAAACTTTTATTCTTCTCTTTTCTTGTCTGTTTTATTCCAACTCTGGCTAAAGCTCAATTAGGCAGCTCCTGTGGAATTCCAGCTTGGTATTCGGTCACACAATATTCCAGTAACTCTTATGTTCGTTACAATAATATAGTGTACAAAAACAATTCCTGGTCTCAGGGAGCCGGCAGCACACCCGGATCAAGCAGTGTCTGGTCTGCAGTAGGAAGCTGTGACGAGCAATTAATTATCAATAATCCATCTCTGGCTTATACTGCCTGTAATACCGTTTCTGATTGGAACAGTACAACTCCCAACTATAATGTAAACAACATTATACGATACAACAATGGTGTCTATAAAGCCAAGTACTGGGTCGCCGGAACAGAAATTCCTGATCAGTCTTCTGCTTACACTTTTCTTGGTGTGTGTATCAAGCCCATAGCCATTTCTCCTGCCTACGCCGATGGACAAATTATTATAAAAAGTACATTATCGGCTATCAATCTTACCGCATCACTCAATCTGTACGGTTTTTCGGCAACACAAAATAAGGTCGAAATAAAAAAGACAACAGAGTCTTCTTATACAACTTACAATATGAGTTTATCCGGCAACACGATATCGTACAACTGGACCCCAACCGCTTATGGAGATTACAACATTCGATATACCACTGTAAATTCGATTGGAATAAGCACCGTAGTCAACACAACTATTAAAATTGCGATTACTGCTCCTGCTGTGATAACGATTACCGGTCCGCCAAATGCCACTTCCTATACTCAACTTAATTTTTCGCCTATAAGCATTACTTTTACTATTCAGCCTTCGTCCGGAAGTTCCATTAGCAGCATACTGTTTAAAGATCTTACCGCCGGAACTAATGCTAATGTGAGTACCAATTCACAAAATTCTTATACCTTTAATTGGACCCCTCAGAATTATGGAAACAATTCACTGCAAATAGCAGTCACAGACAACAATGGGACCATAGCAACAACCGGTTTACAACTTACTATTGTGAATCCTGCCACACAAAATATTTCCTTTGCTTCACTTCCAAATCAAATAAAAGCGGTTAACGGAATACCTAAAACATTCGTATTCGATAAGGCTATCACTTCATTAAAAAGAAGAAACACTACTGTATTTGATTATACTATTACCGGAAATACTTTAAAGATTATCCCTAAAAAAGCAGGCAGATCCGGACTTCAGATAACCACTTCAGATGGTACCATATATTATCTTGGTTTAAGAATAGACAATACCAATGGAAGCGTATTAAAATATCCTGATTATGTTTCTGTAGGATCTGTATCTGAAGACACTACCGACGATGTCAATTTTTACAACAACAATATCGACGACAGCAATCTGCTCAAGAATAACCGAATGGATGTACGATACATCTATATCAATGGAGGGCCAATCGCAGGATGGAATACCTGGCAGCCTGACAGAGCTATAAAATTTGCACGGAATTCTTTAAAAATGGGGCTCATTCCTTTCTTTGTTTTTTATAACATTCCCGACGGAAGCGAATCTTACGAACTGGATCTGGCACACGTAAAAGATGCTTCCTATATGACGGCTTATTTCAATAATCTCAACCTTTTTCTGAATCAGGTTAAAGCGGAACTGGGAGATGAGTTTTTTGGAGTGGTATTAGAACCTGATTTTCTGGGCTATATGCAGCAGTTTAACGAACCTATAACGACTACAACTGCCGTAAATGCAACAAGTATTGCCCAAAATGCAGGTACATTAAAAACCCTCGTAGAAAGAATCAATTTTGAGCTCAACAAGAAAAGAACAGACGAAAACCTGAATATGGAATTTGGATGGCAGCTTAATCTTTGGGCAAAAGCTGGTGTAGCCGGTCCAAAAGGAATTATCAGAGAAACGGATACCGGAACTTTTACTACCCAGCTTAACAAAATTAAACAAACTGCTGCAGATATTTTTCAATACACCAATAGTATGGGAATTATGTCTAATAATGCAGACTTTATTTCTATAGACAAATACGGTCTTGATGCCATGGGCGCCGGAAGTACCGGAAACCCTGCAGATCCCTTCTCTTATACCTGGTTCTGGAATAATGACCACTGGATGAATTACCTGAATTTTGTTCAAAAACTTTACGAAGCCTCTGGCAAACATGTTGTCCTCTGGCAAATACCGGTAGGACATATCAATGGTTCAGAAACCGTAAATGAACGAACAGCAGGTCCTTTCCAAATTTTAAATAATACCAGCCAGCACTACGAAGATTCTGCTTCAACTTTTTTCTTTGGGGATACCGTAAATTTCTCAAATGACGCAACTCGTTATAACTATTTCAGTCAGAATAAACATGCCGACCCTAAACTTCTGGTTAATCCCACTACAAAAAAAGTGACTTTTGGAAATCACTTTGCAGAAGTAAAAAATAGCGGAACCAAACTTGTCTTAATGGGAGCAGGTGTAGGAGCTAGTACGGATGGAATTGGAAACCCGGGAACTACGCTAACTGATGATCATTTTTGGATTCAAAAATTACAGGATTATTATATCAATCAAACTTCCGGCACTAGCACGCCCGGTACTGCTGCTCTAAATGATGATCTAACTTTTAATTCCTCTCTGATTATCTACCCTAATCCCGTTAAGGAAGAGCTAAGTATCAACACAAAAGAAAAAGTTGAAGTTGTATATGTTTTTGATATGAATGGTGAAAATGTTATCACCCTGAAAAATAAAACTAAAATCAATCTCTCCGAACTTAAAAACGGCTGGTATATAGTAGCTGTAAAACTTGAAAATGGTAAAAAGATTTCTAACAAAATATTAAAAAATTAAACAGGATCTTAAACCTAAAATTATTTTTTAAATAATATAAATAATAAGGAGGCGTTAGTGAACGCCTCCTTTTTTGTTTTGGTGTATCTGTTTCCTTATGTAAACCTTTGCATGCTTTGCGGTTAAAAAAACAGTACACGGATTGCACGGATTCGCTTTGCGAAGACGCTGATAAAAACGGATTTATTAGGAATAAAAATTATTATCTAACCAATAATAAAAAATCCGTGCGGATCCGTGTTTTCGCAAAGCGAATCCGTGTAATCCGCGTTCCTTTTTTAAGTGCTAATTTGGGCACAGCATTTTGATGTAACAAAACAGGAAATAAAAATATTTTGTTACAGTTTTTGAAACAAAATTGAAATTTTATAAAAATTGTTACAGCTTTTGAAACAAATTGAAATAAAAAAATAATTTGTTACAACTTCCTTACATAGACCTTTGCATGCTTTGTGGTTAAAAAACAGTACACGGATTGCACGGATTCGCTTTGCGAAGACGCTGATAAAAACGGATTTATTAGGAATAAAAATTATTCTCTAACCAGTATTAAAAAAATCTGTGCTGATCCGTGTTTTCGCAAAGCGAATCCGTGTAATCCGCATTCCTTTTTTAAGTGCTAATTTGGACACAGCATTTTGATATTGGTTACCGATAAGATGTTTCTGCATTCCTTGCGTAAACCTTTGCGCTCTTTGCGGTAAAAACATTTTTGAACTTTAGCTAATAAATGATTTTATTTTAACAGGAAAAATGTTTGTATAAACATTTTAATTACTTTTAACACACTAATTAACCAAAAACAAAACAAAAAATGAAAAAATTAATCTTTGCTTTATTTATTATTTCCGGAGCAGCTTTTGCACAGGACATGGAAGTAGTAAAAGGAAACTTTGATTTCTTAAAAGATCAAAAAGAAATCAATACCGAATTTGATTATAGTAATTTTACTATGATGAAGGAAAAAAAATCGGAAGCACAGTATGTCCAGGAGCATAAAGCCGAGTTAGATCAAAAGGCAAAAGGCAACGGAAACATCTGGGAAAAAAAATGGATTAGTGCAAAAGACCAAATCTGGACTCCTAAATTTTTAGAAATTGCTAATATTGTTTTAACTAAAGAAAAAAAGGATTTGAACTTTCAGGAAAATTTAAAAACTCCTTATACTTTAATCGTGACTGCGGTATGGATCTATCCGGGTTGGGATGCCGGAATTATGAAACAGCCTGCAAAAGTAACGACCAACTTAAAATTTGTTGAAACTGCTAATAAATCAAATGTCCTATTAGAAATTACAAGCGAAGAAGCTCCGGGTGATCAATGGGGCAGTAATTTCAGTAACGAAACCAGAATTGGTGAAGGTTTCGCCAAAACAGCAAAATCAATGTCTAAACTGATAGTAAAAAAAGCATATAAATAAAACGATAAGAGGAGAGCTGTCATAAAAACAGCTCTCCTCTTTATTTCCCTATACTAATTTTAAAAAACAATAAAACCTAAAATATGCCGCTCCTCCGGAGCTCTCTTCTCTGTCTCGATTTTATCTATAAAGATTTTGCTCCGTTGGAGCAATCCACTGGTGCTTTTTTCTACGTATAAATCTATTTGTTATAAATATTTTGCTCCGACGGAGCAGACAAAGCCAATTATTTAAATAAAAACAGAAAAAAACATTCGCTTTTTTATCCCGGAGGGATAACATATTTATAGGTTCATTTATAAATAAGAGCCCTTTAGGGCGAAATATGACACAGCAATAGAAACAATCATCTAAACAAAAAGCCCTGATTATTCAGAGCTTTGTTCTTTTTGCATATTTAGTAAATAGGCCATATTTTTTATCACGTGATCGTGTTTTTTTACAAACGGATTTTCTTCGTTCCAGACATATCCTGCCAATACCGAACAGATCTTTTCTTTCACATCCGGATTTTCTGGCTGATGAAAAAACAAAGTCTGAAGATTCCCAGTGTACCATTCCTGTACATACGTGGTAAAAACAGCTATCCCCCTTTTCATATATCCGGTGAATTCTGTTTCCCAATCTACTTCGATTCCCTGAGATTCTTTAAGGTACAATTTGGCCGCCAGCATTCCGGATTCGGTTGCAAAGGCAACTCCAGATGAAAATACCGGATCTAAAAATTCAGAACTGTTTCCTGTTAAGGCAAAACCATCACCGTACATTCTTTTTACCGCTCTTGAATAATTCTCCAATTTTACCGGCTCAAACAAAAATTCTGTTCCTTTAAATCTTTTGATATAATAATCTGATTTCTGAATCGCATTTCGTAAAGCCTCGGCATTGTCTTTATTTTCTGAAAGCGAATTAATAAAATCGGTCGGTCCCACAACCCCCAGACTCGTATTTCCGTTGGAGAAAGGAATTACCCATAGCCAAACTTCGGTTTCCAGAATATCAAAAGAAATTTGAGTTCCCTCTTCTCCTTCTTCTCTGTTAATATCTTTTACATGTGTAAATATCGAAGAATGCGGATCTAATTTTGATGGGGTGTCCAAGTCTAAAAGTCTTGGTAAAACACGGCCGTATCCACTGGAATCAATAATGAATTTAGCATGTATTTCTTTTAGGTTTCCATCCTTATCTTTTACAATTGTTTTAGAGTTTTTACCCTCAAAAGAAACCTCCAGAACCTCTGTTTCAAATTCCAGATCAATTCCTTTTCTAATCACTTCCTGCGCCATGGTGTTGTCAAAATCAGCGCGCGGTACCTGCCAGGTCCAGTCCCAGCCTTCACCAAATTTTTTGCTGAAATCAAAAACACAAATTTCTTCTCCTCTGATAAAACGAGCGCCAAGTTTTTTCTCAAAATTCATCGCATCCAAACTCTCAAAAAGCTCAGCCTCAGCAAAATGATCCATTACTCGAGGGATAAGACTTTCCCCTACTACAAGTCTTGGAAATTTTGTTTTTTCAACTACTTTTATCTTAATGTTGTTTTTGTGAAGATACGATGCCGAGACACATCCTGATGGTCCTGCGCCAATGACTAAAACATCAACAAACTCCTTTATCATATTAATATTATTATCAATTATTAACCTACATTTGCCATCATCAAAATAACTACATTTATTTTGATAAATAAAATTAAATTAGCACAACCAAAAACGATTTAATGAACACAATTAATGAATATTTAAGTTTAGCAGAATTCGAGTCTATTATTTTTGGAAATAATAAAGTTGTCATCAGCGATATTGTTTTAAACAGAGTGAATGAAAGCTTCAATTTCCTAAAAGAATTTTCAGGAAACAAAGTAATATACGGTGTCAACACTGGTTTCGGACCAATGGCCCAATATAGAATTAAAGAATCTGATCAAATACAATTACAATACAATTTAATCCGAAGCCACTCTTCGGGAACGGGAAAACCTTTAAGCCCTGTTTGCGCGAAAGCAGCAATTTTGGCTCGTTTAAACACTTTATCATTAGGTAATTCAGGGGTTCATCCTTCTGTAATTCATCTGATGGCAGAACTGATCAACAAAGACATTACTCCTCTTATTTTTGAGCATGGCGGTGTAGGTGCCAGCGGAGATTTAGTACAATTATCACACTTAGCTTTGGTTTTAATTGGCGAAGGCGAAGTTTTTTATAAAGGAGACCGAAGACCAACCGCTGAAGTTTTTGAAATTGAAGGTTTAAAACCTATTCAGGTAGAAATCAGAGAAGGTCTGGCTTTAATCAACGGAACTTCGGTAATGACCGGAATTGGAGTTGTAAATGTACATCTTGCCAAAAAATTATTAGACTGGTCTTTAAAATGTTCCTGCGCAATCAACGAATTGGTTCAGGCATACGACGATCATTTCTCTGAAGAATTAAACCAAACCAAACGTCATAAAGGACAACAGGAAGTAGCCTCAAGAATGAGACAGAATCTTTCAGACAGTACCTTGATCCGTAAAAGAGAAGATCACTTATATTCCGGAGAAAACACCGAAGAAATCTTCAAAGAAAAAGTTCAGGAATACTATTCTTTACGTTGTGTTCCTCAAATTTTAGGACCGGTTTTAGAAACTATAAACAATGTCGCTTCAATTCTTGAAGACGAATTTAACTCGGCAAACGACAATCCTATTATAGATGTAAAAAACAAACACGTTTATCACGGAGGAAATTTCCACGGCGATTATATCTCGCTTGAAATGGATAAACTAAAAATTGTTATTACCAAACTAACCATGCTGGCAGAACGTCAGCTGAATTATTTACTGAATTCAAAAATCAACGAAATCCTTCCTCCGTTTGTTAACTTAGGAACTTTAGGATTTAATTTCGGAATGCAGGGGGTTCAGTTTACCGCTACCTCAACCACTGCCGAAAGTCAGATGTTATCTAACCCAATGTACGTTCACAGCATCCCGAACAACAACGACAATCAGGACATTGTAAGTATGGGAACCAATGCTGCCGTTATTACTTCAAAAGTAATCGAAAACTCATTTGAAGTTTTAGGTATCGAAATGATCACCATCGTTCAGGCTATTGATTATTTAGGACAAAAAGATAAAATTTCATCCGTTACCAAAAAATGGTACGACGATATCCGAAACATTATTCCTGAATTTAAAGAAGATCAGGTGATGTATCCTTTTGTTCAGAAAGTAAAAGATTACCTGATTCACAGTTAATACTTATTTTTACATTATTAATATTGAACCTTTAAAATCATGAAAAAGACACTTATTATTTTATTTGCATTCACTATTCAATTTGTTAATAGTCAGGAATTGGCGTTAGTTAAAAAAGATTCAAAAATTGGATATCTTTCCAAAGACGGAAATTTTAAAATTGAGCCTCAGTACAAATCCGCAAGAAGCTTTTCTGAAGGATTGGCAGCTGTGGAAAATAATGGAAAATGGGGGTTTATAGATGCTAAAGGAGCCTGGGTAATTCCGGCAGATTTTAAAAATGTTAAAGATTTCAACAGCGGAATTGCAGTTGTACAAAAAGACAAAGACTGGGTGTATATCAATACAAAAGGAGAAATTCAGAACGCTCCTGTGTCAGACAAACTTTTTGATTTCGAAAATGGCGTAGCGTTCATTCGACAAAATGGCAAAGTAGGATTAATCAATTCGAAAATGACCGTTGTTTTAGAACCAAAATACGATCAGATCAAATCTTTTGAAAACGGTTTTGCCAGAGTTGAAAACAATAAAAAATGGGGAATTATTAATACTTCCGGTAAAGAAATGATCGAGCCTGCGTATGAAGAAATAGGAAATTATTTCAAGAACACAAGCTGGGCAAGAAAAGATAAAACCTTTGGAATCGTTAGTTCAGGAAATTTTATTCCCGTTGACGGAGCTGAAAAAATCTGGGATTTTGACACGCAGGATCTTACATACGCCAAGAAAAATGGCAAAATTGGATTCATTGACTTAAAAGGAAATTGGGTAATTACTCCAATTTATGACAAGGTGAAAGCGTTTTCAAAAAGTTTAGCTCCGGTTTGCGTAGGTTCAAAATGGGGGTATATCAATCCGAAAGCTGAATTTGTAATTGAACCTACCTACAGCGATGCCGAAGTTTTTAGTGCTGACGGACTGGCTCCTGTAAAAGAAAAAAACTGGGGATTCATCAATCAAACCGGAAAATTAGTTATTCCAACCCAATACAATATTACAGCAAATGGTTTTGTTATTGCGCTGTTCGTAAAACAAGACAAAGGCTTTATCGATGGTCTGGCCCGAGTAAAAAATGAAGGAAAATGGGGTTTCTTAAAACCAGATGGAACTGTATTAGGCAACCAATGGTTTGAAAATGCTGAACTGTTTTCACAATCAAAAGAAAGAATCAGCACAGCAGAAATCGCGGCAGAGAAACCAAAAGCAGAAGCCAAAACGACTGAAAAGTCAGAGACAAAAACTACCAAAAAACCGGTAGCCAAAAAGAAGAAATAAAACCTATTAACCAAATAAGTTCTGCATATGAAATTGCTAATCAAAAAGTGATTTTATATCGAACAAATAAAAATAAATTCTGAATATGAAATGTGTATTAGTAACTGGCGGTTCACGAGGAATTGGAAGTGCTATTTGTAAAAAATTAGCCGTTGATGCAAATTATCATATCCTGATTAACTATCACTCGAATAAAACAGCTGCCGAAGTAACACTTCAGGAAATACAAAAACTAGGAGCAACGGGAGAAATCTTAGGTTTTGATGTTTCCAATTTTGAAGACGTACAAAAAACATTAACACAATGGCAGGAAGCTAATCCGGAAGCAATTGTAGAAGCAATTGTAAACAATGCCGGAATTACAAAAGACGGTCTTTTTATGTGGATGAGTCCCGAAGATTGGAATGGTGTAGTAAACACCAGTTTGAATGGATTTTTTAATGTTACGCAGTTTTTTATTCAAAAAATGTTACGCAATAAATACGGCCGAATTGTTAATATGGTTTCTGTTTCTGGAGTAAAAGGAACAGCCGGACAAACCAATTATTCGGCAGCAAAAGGTGCAATTGTTGCAGCCACCAAAGCACTGGCTCAGGAAGTTGCCAAACGAAATATTACTGTAAATGCTGTTGCACCCGGTTTTATTAAAACGGACATGACCAGTGAACTGGACGAAAAGGAATTATTAAAGCTGATTCCGGTAAACCGTTTTGGTGAAGCGGAGGAAGTTGCAGATTTGGTAAGCTTTTTGATTTCAAAAAAATCAAGTTACATTACAGGAGAGATTATCAATATAAATGGAGGAATATATTCTTAATAATCCTATGTTTGTGAGATTGTTTTAAGTTTTTTTAAACGTCAAAAATTGCTCACAAAGACGCAGAGCTCCAAAGTTTTATTAAAAAAACTTCAAAAAAAATACACTTTAAGGATAGAAAATACTTTGAAATACCACCATGAATAAAAGAGTTGTAATTACTGGAATGGGAATTTATTCTTGTATCGGAACTTCTTTAGATGAAGTAAAGGAATCTTTATACCAGGGAAAATCAGGTATTCAGTTTGATTCTGAAAGAAAAGAATTTGGTTTCCAATCGGCCCTAACGGGAATGGTTCCGAAGGCTGATTTAAAAAATTTATTGACCCGCAGACAGCGAATGAGCATTGGTGAAGAGACCGAGTATGCTTATATGGCTACGATCGAAGCATTGAAAAATGCGAATATAGATGATGCCTTTTTTGAAGAACGCGAAGTGGGAATTATGTACGGAAACGACAGTGTGTCTAAAGCTGTTATTGAAGCTACTGATATTGTCAGAGATAAAAAAGATACCGCTTTAATAGGTTCAGGTGCTATTTTTAAATCGATGAATTCAACGGTAACCATGAATTTATCAACGATTTTTAAACTTCGCGGTATCAATCTTACCGTAAGTGCAGCCTGTGCCAGCGGATCACACTCTATAGGACTCGCTTATTTTTTAATCAAGAGCGGATTTCAGGACGTTATCATCTGTGGAGGCGCACAGGAAATCAATAAATATGCGATGAGCAGTTTTGATGGTTTGGGTGTTTTTTCGGCCAGAGAAAACGAACCGGAAAAAGCTTCCCGTCCGTTCGACAAAGATCGTGACGGATTAATTCCAAGTGGTGGCGGTGCAACGTTAATTCTGGAGAGCTATGAATCGGCTATTGCCAGAGGCGCAACCATCATTGCCGAAGTTGCAGGTTACGGATTCTCTTCAAACGGCGGACATATCTCGACGCCTAATGTTGAAGGGCCGTCTATAGCCATGCAACGAGCGCTTGACGATGCACAGCTAAAAGCAACGGATGTTGATTATATAAATGCTCACGCAACCTCAACCCCTGTTGGAGACGGAAATGAAGCCAAAGCCATTTTTGAAGTTTTCGGAGAGAGAAATCCATATGTAAGTTCTACCAAATCGATGACAGGTCACGAATGCTGGATGGCAGGAGCAAGCGAAGTAATCTACTCTATCCTAATGATGCAGCACGATTTCATTGCTCCAAACATCAATTTAGAAAATCCTGACGAAGATGCTGCTAAATTAAATTTGGTCAAAACTACTTTAAACAAAAAATTTGACATATTTTTGTCCAATTCCTTCGGATTCGGAGGAACCAACTCTGCGTTGGTGGTTAAAAAGTTTAAATTGAACGATGAATAAAGAAGAGATTATAGCAAGAATTAATGGTTTTTTGGTTGATGAATTTGAAGTAGACAATGATGATATCGAACCGGATGCTAATTTAAAAAACACACTTGGATTAGATAGTTTAGATTATGTAGATTTAGTAGTCTCGATCGAATCTAACTTTGGTGTAAAACTGGTAGAAGCTGATTTTGTTGGAATTGCTACTTTTCAGAATTTTTATGACCTTATTGAAACCAAACTAAAAGCTAAAGCTGTTTAATGAGTCAATGGGATGGCAAATCAAAAGGAACAGTTTTAGGCTATAGAATATTCGTTTTTTTAATACAAAAAGCGGGTATTAAGGCTGCTTATGTCCTGCTTTATTTTGTTGCTTCATATTACTTTTTGTTTTTAAAAAAAAGCAACAAAGCCATTTTCTATTACTTTAAAGAAAGGCTTCAATATTCCTGGTTCAAATCTAAAAAAATGGTCTTCAAAAGTTACTATACTTTTGGACAGACGATCATTGATAAAATTTCCATTTCGGCAGGAATGCGAAACAGATTCACTTATGAATTTGATGGAATTGAGGTACTGAAAAAACTCCTGGCCGAGAAAAAGGGAGGTGTTTTAATTAGTGCTCATGTTGGAAATTTCGAAATTGCCGAACATTTCCTGGGTGATATTGATCTTAATTTTCAAATCAATCTGGTTACTACCGATTTGGAACATTCTGCTATAAAAAACTATCTGGAAAGCGTTACCCAAAAACCTACCGTAAAATTTATCATCATTAAAGACGATTTGTCTCATATTTTTGAGATCAATGCCGCTTTGGCTAATAACGAATTGGTTTGTTTTACCGGCGATCGTTACTTTGAAGGCACCAAATCTCTTTCGGAAAACCTATTGGGTAAGGAAGCCAATTTTCCTGCGGGTCCGTTTTTAATTGCTTCGCGATTAAAAGTTCCTGTTGTTTTTGTTTATGTAATGAAAGAACCAAACTTACATTATCATTTGTACGCCAGAGAAGCTGCCTCGAAACATCGTGATGAAAAAGGATTGCTGAAAGAATATGTACAAAGCGTTGAAACTATTCTGCAAAAATATCCTTTGCAATGGTTCAATTATTTTGACTTCTGGAATAATCTGAAATAAAACTTAAAAAATCTCGCTGAGACGCGAAGTCGAAAAGTTTTTACTCCGTTTTGTCATTTCGACCGAAGGGAGAAATCACACCCGTTTAGTCACAAAGATTGTCGACTTAGTTTGCGGAGTTTCTTATGTGATTTCTCCCTTCGGTCGAAATGACAAACTGTACTTAAAAATTCATTTCAAATTAAAACTTTGCGCCTTCGCATCTTTGCGAGATTAAAAAAACAACAAAAATTCATCGCCAAAAACAATTCATTTAAACAAGAAAATTCGTTTAAATAAATTTGCCTATTTTTGTTCGCAACCAAAAGCAAATAAACCTCAATGAAAAATGTTCTTGTTATTTATTATACGCAGTCTGGACAACTGGGAACAATTGCACGAAATATTGCTAAACCCTTCCTGAATTCAGAGGAGATAAATGTAACTTTTCACGAAATACAACTACAGAAATCTTTTCCTTTTCCATGGAATAAAGACGCTTTTTTCGACGCTTTTCCCGAATCATTTCTGCAAATTCCAACCGAACTAAAACCGGTTCCGGAAGAAATTCTAAACACCAAATACGATCTGGTATTGTTTCACTATCAGGTTTGGTATTTGTCCCCTTCTATTCCGATTAACTCTTTTCTGAAAAGTGCCGAAGCCAAAAAAATATTAAACAACACACCTGTTATCACCATAAGCGGTTCTCGTAATATGTGGATTATGGCGCAGGAAAAAATCAAAGTTTTACTAAAAGAAGCCAATGCTCAGCTTGTTGGAAATGTGGCTTTAGTAGATCGTGTTGGAAATTTAATCAGTGTAATTACGATTGTAGAATGGATGTTTTCGGGCGTAAAGAAAAAATATCTTGGTATTTTTCCACTGCCGGGAGTATCAGAAAAAGACATTCAGGAATCAGATAAATTTGGAGAAACAATACTTTCCGAATTTAAGCAAAATCAATTACAGAACTTACAGCCTAAATTAGTTGCCATTGATGCCGTTAAGATCAGCTCTTATTTGGTCACCGTTGATAAAACGGCAAATAAAATTTTTAATAAGTGGTCGAATCTGATTTATAAAAATCAAAAAAACAGAAAAACACTTCTTAAAGTATTTAATGTTTATTTATTCCTTGCAATATGGTTAATCTCGCCAATAGTGTATATATTGCACCTTATTACCTACCCCTTTAAGTTAAATACCATAAAAAGAGAAACTCAATATTATCAAGGAGTTTAGAAGACGAAATTAGATTATGTTTGAAGTATATATTACCAAAGCCGCAAAGTATTTGCCAAATGAAGCCATTTCTAATGATGAGATGGAAAGTTATTTAGGCCTCATTAATGATGCTGCCTCTAAAGCAAGACGTATTATTTTGCGCAATAATAAAATCACAACTCGTTATTACGCAATAGATAAGTCCGGGAAAAGCACGCATAACAACGCCGAGTTAACCCGAAATGCAATTCTGCAATTGTTTGATGAAAACTTTACAGCACTGGATCTTGAAGTACTTTCCTGCGGAACCTCAACACCTGATATCTTTCTTCCTTCACATGCTGCGATGGTACACGGTTTATTGAAAAACAAATCTGTAGAACTAAATTCTTCAACAGGAGTTTGCTGTGCAGGTATGAATTCTTTAAAATTTGGTTTCCTTTCTGTAAAATCCGGAAACTCTAAAAATGCCATTTGTACCGGATCTGAAAAGGTCTCTACCTGGCTCAATGCCCAAATGTACAACCACGAAGCGGCTAATTTGAAAAATCTGGAAGAACAGCCCATCATTGCCTTCAAAAAAGATTTTTTACGCTGGATGTTATCTGATGGTGCAGGAGCGTTTTTATTAGAAAACCAACCAAAAGGAGCGATCTCATTAAAAATTGAGTGGATGGAAGCCTTTTCGTATGCTTACGAATTAGAAACCTGTATGTATGCCGGTGGTGATAAATTAGAAAATGGTGAGATCAAAGCCTGGAGCGATTATGCACCGGAACAATGGTTAAACGAATCGGTTTTTGCTATCAAACAAGATGTGAAATTACTGGACGAGTTTATTCTTTCCAAAGGAGCAGAAAGTATGAAAGATGCTATGGATAAAAATAATATCACATCAGATCATGTCGATTATTTTATCCCTCACGTTTCTTCTAACTTTTTTGTGGAAGGACTAAAAAAAGGACTGAATGAAAAAGGAATCGGTATGGCCGATGAAAAATGGTTCATGAATCTTTCAAGAGTTGGAAATGTCGGTTCTGCCTCTATTTACTTAGCTTTGGAAGAATTAATGAATTCAGGAAATTTGAAAAAAGGAGAACGTATTTTATTATCTGTTCCGGAAAGCGGAAGATTCTCTTTTGCGTATGCTTATTTAACTGTTTGCTAATGGAAACTGCTTTACTTTTAGAAAAAAACGCTGTCGAAAATTTATTGCCACAAAAATTTCCTTTTGTTATGGTTGATAAAATGTATTCGTTTACCGAGACCTCATTGGTTTCGGGATTAAAAATTGAAAACGATAATATTTTTTCTGACAACGATACCTTTTTAGAAGCAGGTTTAATCGAGCATATGGCGCAATCTGTGGCTTTGCACACGGGCTATCAATTTTTCCTGAAAAACGAAACAGCCCCAACAGGCTACATTGGATCGATCAAAGAAATTGAAATAAAAAAGTTACCCAAGGTCAACGACACAATTCAATCGACCATAACTATTTTACAGGAGTTTGCCGGAATTACTCTGGTAGACATCGTAACGTGTCTGAATAATGAAGAAATTGCGAACGGACAAATGAAGACCGTTTTAGCCAAATAATATAATAGGAATGAAAACCGGAGTCGACATACAAAACTACCTACCCCACAGAGCACCATTGCTTATGGTGGATTTAATTTTGGATATAAATTCTAGTTTTGTAGAAACCACATTTTTGATCCGTGAAGACAATATTTTTGTTGACAACAACATTTTTATTGAAGCCGGGCTCATCGAAAATACCGCACAAACCTGTTCCTCAATTGTAGGTAAAAAATATTTTTTTGACGATGACGGAACAGAAAATGAAAACGTAAATGTAATTGGTTTCATCAGTGCTATAAAGAATCTGAAAGTACATGCACTGCCAAAAGTTAATGACACTATTATTACCAAAGCAAATTTAGTTTCAAAATTTGCGGGTGACGATTATACTTTATGCACCATGAGCTGCGAAAGTTTAGTTGATGACAAACTACTTTTAGAATGCGAAATTAATCTGTTCATTCAACAAACGATTTCGGCTATTTCATAACTTCTCCCGAAAATAAAAAGGCCATGGAAAAAGAAAAAGTACCACAAGACAGCGGCAATTTAACCAAAAATAATCTCAAAGAACTGCTTTATGCCACCGATGAAAATGGCGACTATACCACAACTTTAAGTACAGGTTGGGAGCCTAAAACCATCGCATTATCCAATTCGATTGATGACATAAACGAACGAATTGCCGAAGCAAAACAACAGGTAGAAATGGGTGAAGTAAGTCCGATTTGTTATTATATGGAACTTAATAAAATGGATCTCACCATTCTTTCCAGTTATGTTGGAATGTGGAAATGGCGTGTAAAAAGACATTTTAAACCCTCTGTTTTTGCCAAATTGAGCAACACTACTTTACAGAAATATGCCGATGCTTTTGAAATTTCAATAGCTGAATTAAAAAATATTAAAACCGCGTAATGCAAACTAATTTTACACATCATCAATCTGCCCATTGCGAAAATGGAGTAGCTTCGAATTTGTTAAAAAACAACGGACTGAATATCAGCGAACCAATGGTTTTTGGTATTGGCTCCGGACTTTTCTTCGTATACCTGCCGTTTATAAAAGTCAATCATGCACCGGCCATTAGTTACAGAACTTTGCCCGGACAGATTTTTAATAAACTGGCGAGTCGTTTAAACTTAAAAATAAAAAGACAAAAATTTTCTTCTGTAATAAATGCCAACAAGGCCTTAGATGAAAATTTAAAAAATAATATTCCAACCGGATTACAAGTTGGCGTGTACCATTTGAGTTATTTCCCTGATGAATACCGCTTTCATTTTAACGCACACAATTTAGTGGTTTACGGAAAAACCGAAACCGATTATCTGGTGAGTGATCCTGTAATGGAAACCGTTACCACCCTGACACATGACGAACTCGACAAGGTGCGTTTTGCCAAAGGAGCTTTTGCACCAAGAGGACAAATGTACTATCCGATTCAAATTCCGAAGGATGTTGATTTAGAAAGTGCTATTATAAAAGGAATCAAAAATACCTGCCGCGATATGTTGGCACCAATGCCTATCGTGGGTGTCCGCGGAATCAAATTTGTTTCCAAACAAATCCGAAAATGGCCTTTAAAACATGGTACTAAAAAAGCCAATCATTATTTAGCACAAATGGTTCGTATGCAGGAAGAAATAGGTACCGGAGGCGGAGGTTTTCGATTTATTTATGCCGCTTTTTTACAGGAAGCTTCAGTTATTCTGAACAATGAAGAATTAAAATCCCTTTCAAAAGAGATGACACAAATCGGAGATTCATGGCGTGATTTTGCCGTTGAAGCCTCAAGAATTTACAAAAACAGAAGCGCCAAAGAAGATGCCTACAATACAATTGCCGATGAACTTCTGGACATTGCCAATCGTGAAGAAATCTTTTTCAAAAAACTAAAAAAAGCTATTAGCTAAGAATATTTTGCAATCCATAATAAAAATAGAATCCCTTTCGAAAAAGTACAAAAATGCAGATCTGTATTCTTTGAACGATGTTTCGTTGGAGATTAATCAAGGTCAGATTTTTGGGTTATTGGGACCAAATGGTGCCGGAAAAACTACTTTAATCTCCATGCTTTGCGGGTTGATCAAACCAACTTCAGGGCATTTCACTATTGATAGTCTGAATTATACCCATCATTCCTCCAAAATCAAAAAAATAATTGGCGTTGTCCCTCAGGAATATGCATTGTATCCTACATTGACAGCCCGGGAAAATTTACATTATTTCGGAAGCATGTACGGACTAAAAGGCAATTACCTAAAAGACAAGGTCATTGAAACCTTAGATCTTTTAGGATTGTTAAAATTTGCCGACAAGCGTATTGAGACTTTCTCAGGCGGTATGAAACGCAGAGTCAATTTGATTGCCGGAATTTTACACAATCCCAAAGTTTTGTTTTTAGACGAACCAACCGTGGGTGTTGATGTACAATCGAAAAATGCCATCATAGACTATTTAAAATTCTTAAATCAAAACGGAACCACCATTATATATACGTCACACCATTTAGCAGAAGCGGAAGATTTCTGTACTCATATTGCCATTTTAGATCGCGGCAGAATTTATGCCCAAGGTACACCTTCGAGCCTAATTGCTTCTACTGAAGAAGCCCGCAATCTTGAAGAAGTTTTTATTTCATTAACCGGTAAAGACTTTAGAGATGGTATATAAAATTTGGATGTCGGTCGTAAAAGAATTCCTCCTGCTCAAACGAGATCTGGGCGGTTTGATCATTTTATTCATCATGCCTTTGGTTTTGGTAATCACCGTAACCTTGATTCAGGACAGTACTTTCAAAACCGTTAGCGATAACAAAATTCAGATTTTACTGGTCGATAACGACAAGGGTTCAGTGTCTAAAACCGTTTTTGATAATTTGGAGAAAAGTCAGCTTTTTAGTGTGGTCACACAAATTGATCATAAACCCATTACGGAAGAAATTGCCAGGGAAGCCGTTTACAAAGGAAAATTTCAACTTGCCATTGTAATTCCGGAAAAACTAAGTGTTGATCTGCAAACCAAAATTGATCAGAATGTCGAAAACATTGTGAGCAAAATGGGGCTAACAGAAACAGATACCTCGGCTCAAGCCAAAAAACCGAAAGTAATTAAAGAAAAAGAAGTCAAATTGTATTTTGATCCTGCGGTTCAAATGAGCTTCAAAAATGCCGTGATGAGTTCCATCGATAAGATGATTTCACAGATCGAAACCAAGTCTATTTATACCACTTTTCAAAATCAGCTGGGAGAAGGAAATGCCGAATTTGAACAAAAAAGTTTCATCACTTTTAAAGAAATTATTCCGAAAATAAACAACAAAGAAGTGCGTCCGAACTCCGTGCAGCATAATGTTCCGGCCTGGACCCTTTTTGCAATATTCTTTATTGTAATTCCGTTGTCTATTAATATTGTAAAAGAAAAATCACAGGGAACGTTTGTTCGTTTATTGACCAATCCGGTTTCTAATATTGTGGTTATAATTGGTAAAACCATCACCTATTCTGTCATTTGTATGATACAGTTTTACATGATGGTTGCTGTGGCAATCTTTTTATTTCCACATATTGGTTTGCCTCCTTTGAATGTTGAAGGCCATTTATTTTTAATGAGTGTTGTAGCCTTATTTTCAGGTTTCGCGGCGATTGGTTTCGGAATTTTATTGGGAACGGTCGCAAGCACGCAGGAACAATCGGCTCCTTTTGGTGCGACAAGTGTTATTATCCTGGCGGCGATTGGCGGAATCTGGGTTCCCGTTTTTGCAATGCCGGGCATCATGCAGCTTATTGCCAAATCATCACCCATGAACTGGGGATTAGAAGCTTTCTATGACGTTTTACTCCGCAACGTATCTTTCCTTGAAATCATTCCAAAAATAAGTTTGCTATTTTTGTTCTTTATTATCACAACATCCATTGCATTATTCTATGACAAAAAGAAAAGAACAGTTTAACGAAGCAACCGAACTAACCGTTTCACATGAAATCAGAATTCGTTTTAACGAAACGGATCCGCTTGGAATCGTGTGGCACGGCAATTATATCACCTATTTTGAAGACGGACGTGAAGCTTTTGGTCGCCAACACGGACTTACGTATTTGGACATTGCCAAAACAGGCTACACAACTCCTATCGTAAAATCGAAATGCGAACACAAATTGTCTTTGCGTTATGGCGATGTGGTAACCATAGAAACTACGGTAATTGACACACCCGCCGCCAAAATGATCTATCGTTTCAGAATACTGGACGATAAAGGTGAAGTGGCTTGTACCGGAGAAACCGTTCAGGTATTTTTAGATCAGGAAGGAAATCTAATGCTGACTAATCCTCCTTTTTATGAAGAATGGAAACGAAAAGTTGGGCTGTTGAAGTAAAACACGAATGGCACGAATTTTCACAAATTTAAGAATAAAACAAGCAGTGCAAATCTGCCTAATCTGCTAAATCTGCGTGCTATAAAAATCACGCTGAAATAAAATCATAAAATGTTAAAAGAAATATACATTACACAAACCAACTGCATCACACCATTAGGTTTTGATGTCGAATCAAACGTTGAAGCGATTCTTCGAGGAGATTCCGGCATTCAGCTTCACAATGATATTTCTTTGATGCCGATTCCTTTTTATGGTTCGGTGATAAATAACGAAAAACTCAACCGTACCTTTGCAAAAATAAGTACGGAAACCCAATATTCCCGTTTAGAGAAAATGATGATTCTGGCTTTAGAACCGATTATCAAAAATTCGAAAGTTGAATTAAACTCAAAAACTGCTTTTATTCTTTCGACCACAAAAGGAAATGTAACGGCTTTAAAAAATAATTCTGCTGACAGTTTTACTAATGCACATTTAGATGTTTTGGCAAAAAATGTTGCCACTTTTTTCGGATTTCAAACACAACCTATTGTGGTATCGAATGCCTGTGTATCTGGAATTTTAGCTATTTCTGTTGCCAAAAGAATGATTCAGTCAGGTCTTTATGACCATGCTTTTGTCGTGGCGGGTGACGAAGTTTCGGAATTTGTTTTGTCCGGTTTTAATGCTTTTCAGGCTATGAGCGATTTGCCATGCAAACCGTATTCTAAAAACAGAACCGGTGTAAGTTTGGGGGAGGCGACGGCAGCAGTGTTAGTTACCGCCGAAACTGCAAATGCCAAAATAAAAGTTATCGGAGACAGTTCGATAAACGATGCCAATCATATTTCTGGTCCTTCAAGAACAGGTGAAGGTTTGTTCAGAAGTATTCAAAATGCTTTGAAAGAAGCCCAAATAGAAGTTAACAAAATCGATTATATTTCAGCACACGGAACCGCAACGCCTTTCAACGACGAAATGGAAGCCATCGCTTTAAATCGTTTAAGTCTGCAAAATGTCCCAGTCAATAGTCTGAAAGGATTTTACGGTCATACCTTAGGCGCTTCCGGATTATTGGAAACCGTAATTGCTATTGAATCTGCCAATCAAAATATACTTTTCGAATCAAAAGGTTTTGACGAGATGGGCGTGACCGAGCCGATCAATGTTATTGAAACAAATAAAGAGCATAATATTGAGTATTTTTTGAAAACAGCTTCCGGATTTGGGGGTTGTAATACGGCGGTAATATTTGAAAAAGTAAAAAATGATTAGCCACGAATTGCACTAATTTTCACAGATTAATTAGTGTAATTTAACCCCAAAATCAATTCGTGCTAATTTGTGCAATTAGTGTTAAATTAAAATAATGAATCCAAACAAAACCAACATACAATCCTATTGCACCATTGAAAACAACGAAATTGTTTTGAACGGAACTTCGGTATTCAAAATTGAACCGACCAATTTTAGTGATTTCTCTAAACAGGCCTATCGCAATTTTGACCTGCAATATCCAAAGTTTTTCAAAATGGATGCTTTGAGTAAACTGGCTTTTTTAGGAGCTGAATTACTTTTAAGTCCGATAACTTCTGATGAAAAAGAGAACAATATTGCCTTGGTTCTGGCCAACAAATCCTCGAGTTTAGATACCGATGTGAAATACCAGGAATCTATTTCCGACAAAGAAAACTACTTTCCGAGTCCGGCAGTTTTTGTTTATACCCTGCCAAATATTTGTCTGGGCGAAATAAGTATCCGCCATCAGCTGAAAAGTGAAAATTCTTTCTTTATATTTGATGCCTTTAACACCGAATTTATATCCAATTATTCTACTATTCTTCTGAATACAAATAAAGCCGATAGGGTTCTTTGTGGCTGGGTAGAATTTTTCAATGACGATTACAAGGCTTTTCTTTGCACCATTAACAAAGAAGAAAGCACAAAATATAACAACGAAACTATCAATACATTATACAATAAATAATCATGGAAGCATTAAAAGAAGAATTAAAAAACAAAATCATTACTACTTTAAACCTTGAAGATATCGCGATCGAAGATATTGCAGATAACGATCCTTTGTTTGGAGATGGTTTAGGTTTAGACTCCATTGATGCGCTTGAATTGATCGTGATTCTGGATAAAGATTACGGAATTAAACTGGTAGACCCGAAAGAAGGAAAAACCATTTTTCAATCCATCGAAACGATGGCGGCCTACATTAGCGCTAACAGAACGAAATAGATTTTTAGATTGTTGGATTATTAGACTTTTAGATTTCTTAAATGAAAATATTCAAAAATCTAATTCAAAATAGTTTTTAAGACTTTTATGAACCAAAAAGAATAGTCCAACAATCCAACAATCCAACAATCCAATAATCCAATAATCTAAAATGACAAAAGGTGTTGCAATAACCGGAATGGGAATTATCTCCTCGATTGGAAATTCAGTCGAAGAAAATTACATTTCGTTAATCGAAAATAAAGTTGCGGTAACGCGTATCGAAAACATTGAAACGATTCACGCTGCTATAAATAAGGTAGGGGAGATTAAAAAAACCAATGATGAATTGGTTCAGGAATTAGAACTTACTCCCGATAATAACTTTTCGAGAACTGCGATGATTGGCACTTTTGCAGCGAAACAGGCTGTTAAAAATGCCGGAATTACGGCAATAAACGAATTCAGAACCGGGCTCATTTCGGCGACAAGCGTGGGTGGAATGGATATGACCGAAAAGCATTATTACGATTATTTCAAACATCCTGAACTTGTCAAATACATTACTTGTCATGATGCTGGCGATGTAGCCGAAAAAATTGCAGATGAGTTAGGTTTAAAAGGAATTGTTACCACCATAAGTACAGCTTGTTCATCGGCAGCAAACGCAATTATGCTGGGTGCAAGACTTATAAAATCCGGAAAACTGGACCGCGTAATTGTTGGCGGAACCGACGCTCTGGCAAAATTTACGATCAACGGCTTCAAAACCCTCATGATTTTATCTGACGAATACAACAAACCTTTCGACAACAACCGAAAAGGACTAAATCTGGGTGAAGCAGCCGCTTTTCTGGTTTTAGAATCTGATGAAGTCGTTCAGAAACAAAACAAAAAAGTTCTGGCCCGTGTTTCAGGTTATGGCAATGCCAATGATGCTTTTCACCAAACGGCTTCTTCAGAAAATGGAGACGGTGCTTACCTGGCCATGAAAAAAGCCTTTGACGTTTCGGGTTTAAAACCAAATGAAATTGACTATATCAACGTGCACGGAACAGCCACTCCCAACAATGATTTGTCTGAAGGAAGAGCTATACTTCGAATTTACGGTGATGAAAAAGTACCCGATTTTAGTTCGACAAAACCTTATACAGGACATACTTTGGCAGCTGCGGCGGCCATTGAAGCTGTTTACAGCGTTCTGGCGATTCAGAATAATGTGGTTTACCCCAATCTCAATTTTGAAACACCAATGGAAGAGTTTGACTTAAAACCACAAACGACTTTAAAGAATAAAAATATTGAACACGTTTTATCAAACTCTTTTGGGTTTGGAGGAAACTGTTCCACTCTTATCTTTTCAAAATGCAATTAAAAAAAACATATATAAATGGAATAGGTTGTATTTCGACTCAAAAAACATTTGATACTGTTTTTTTAGAAGAAGCCACACACAACCTCAACGAGAATGTACTAAAAATCGTTCCGCCGGTTTACAAGGATTATATTTCTCCTGCTGCCATAAGAAGAATGGCAAAAGGTGTAAAAAACGGAATCGTGGCCTCGGCAATTGCCATGAAAGATGCACAACTCGAAAATGTGGATGCCATTATTACCGGAACAGGATTAGGATGTATTGAAGATTCTGAAAAATTCCTGACCAACATCCTCGATAATGATGAGCAATTCTTAACACCAACTTCATTCATTCAATCGACTCATAATACAGTTGGCGCTCAAATTGCGTTGTTGCAAAAATGCAACGGTTACAATTTTACCTATGTCAACGGAGCGGTCTCTTTTGAATCGGCACTTTTAGATGCTAAAATGCAAATTGAGGAAGAAGAAGTACAGTCTGTTCTTGTGGGCGGTGTCGATGAAAATGGCGATTATACTACTGCGCTTTTTAAATTGTCAGGACGTATCAAACCAGACGGTCAACAACCCTACAACCTTTTAGATGCTACTACAAGTGGTGCCGTTTATGGAGAAGGTGCCAGTTTTTTTGTTTTAGAAAATGAGCGAAAAGAAACTACCTATGCTGAAGTACTGGACATTGCCATAGTAAATACTCTGGAAGAGAATGAAATTGAAGCAGCAATCAGATCCTTTTTGAAATCCAATCAATTAGAAATTTCAGATGTTGATGCTTTGATTTTAGGATTTGACGGTAATGCAGATTTTGAAAATTATTATAAAAATCTAACCCAAAAGGACTTCGCTCAAACCCCGCAATTGTATTACAAACATTTGAGTGGTGAATACGATACAGCTTCGGCTTTTGCTTTATGGATGGCGTCTAAAATTTTAAAAACTCAGGAAATCCCTGAAATTATAAAAGTAAATTTAGTCGAAAGACCGGCTTACAATACGATTTTATTGTACAATCAGCTCAACGGAAAAAACCATAGTTTTACGTTACTTTCAAAATGATAACGCATAAAAACATTTCGTTATTCTTTCTCTTTGTATTGCTGCTACTGCTTCTTCTGAATCTCTATACAGCAATTAACGGAGTATGGTTTATCGCAATTGTTTTAATTTGGTTAGGTATAAATGCTGTGGGCTCTGCTGTAATTTCTTCTAATTATCACGTAAAAACTTACTGCAATAATTCCTCAGAAACCCAAAAGAAAATTGCGATTACCTTTGATGACGGACCCTCTATTTTTACTCCGGAAGTTTTGGCTCTTTTAAAGAAATATGAAGTCAAAGCTACTTTTTTCTGCATCGGAAAAAACATCGAAACTCATCCTGAAATCGTACAACAAATTATAGCAGAAGGGCATTTGGTTGGCAATCATTCGTACAGCCATTCTCCTTTTTTTGATTTTTACAATGCTAAAAAAATCACGACTGAAATTCAGAAAACAGACGCTCTTTTAGAAAAATACACCTCCAAAAGAATAAACTTCTTCCGCCCGCCCTACGGAGTTACAACACCCTCCATCCGAAGAGCTTTAAGACGTACCGGTCACAAAGTGATAGGATGGAATATTCGCTCGCTGGACGGTGGCACAACCAACCAAAGTTTAATTTTCAACCGCATCATAAAACGTATTTCTCCGGGAGGAATTGTACTTTTGCACGACACAGGAGCACATTCTGTTTTGGTACTGGAACAGTTTTTGCAATTTTTGCAGCAAAACAATTATAAAGTAATTTCAACCGAAGAACTTTTGAATCTTAATGCTTATGAAAACTGAACGCGGATAAAGCAGATTCGCTTACGCGAAGACGTGGATAAAAACGGATTTTAATACTTTAATCTGTGAGAATCCTTTAATCGGTGGCAAAATAATAAAGCGCAATTCGTAATAAATATGAAAACTAAAATAGCACTCTTAATTTTATTCATCTCAGGCAATTTGCTCGCTCAGGAACAAAAAATGTCTGATGCCGAAATTAATGCTTTCAAGCAGGATGTAAATGTAGTTTCCAAAAAAATCAAAACCCTGAGTACCGATTTTGTTCAGTACAAACACTTGGACTTTTTATCGAAAGATATTGAAACTTCGGGAAAAATGATTTTTAAAGAACCTTCTTTATTACAATGGCAATACAAGAAACCATACAATTACAGTATTGTTTTTAAAAACGGAAAGATCCTGATTAACGACGAAGGGAAGAAAAGTGCCGTTGATATTGGCAACAGCAAAATCTTTGGCAGAATCAACAAATTGATTGTTGGAAGCGTAAGCGGTAATATGTTTGACGACAAGGAGTTTGTCATTTCTTATTTCAAATCAAAAGGACAGAATATAGCGAAGTTTGCTCCTAAAGATGCTACTTTAAAAAAATACATCAAACAAATTGAACTGACTTTCGACAAAGAAGAAGCAACCGTAATTCAGGTAAAACTGTTAGAGTCCTCTGAAGATTATACCCGAATTGTACTTAAAAATAAAGTGATCAATGCAAAAATCGACGATTCAGTTTTTAATAATTAATTGCTTCCTTGCAATTGTTCTGGTTTCTTGTGGTGCTGTCACAAAAAACTATACTCCTAAAAAATTAGACCGAACGTCTTATCAGGTCCCTTATTTCGCAGATTCAAAAACCGATTACGTTTATAAAACCAACATCACAGTTTACGGTCATGAAATGTCTGGAATTTTCATCGCCAAAAAAATCAATGACACTACACATCGTATTGTTTTTACAACAGAATTTGGCAACAAATTAATGGATTTTGAAATTTCTGAAACAGACTTTAAAATCAATTCGATTGTATCCGAATTAGACCGAAAAATCCTTATCAATACCTTAAAAGAAGATTTTCGCTTGCTACTGAAAAAAGATTATATCTTTCAGCAACAATTCGAAAATGAATCAGCAGACATCTATAAATCACAGGATGGAAAACGTGACAACTATCTTTTTATCTCCAAAAAGGACCAAAAGTTAGAAAAGGTCGTTCAGTCTTCTAAAACAAAAGAAAAATTTACACTGACATTTAGTTCAGAAAACAATATTTTTGCTGAGAAAATTTTGATTAATCATCAAAATATTAAACTGAAAATTGAATTAAATTATTTGAAATCAGAGTAAAAATTTAAACTAAACCTAAACTTAAATCAAACCAAAAATGAAAAAAATAACCGTAATTGCCTTTGTTTTATGTATTGGAATTATAAAGTCAAATGCCCAGGTAAAGGTTAGTCCGGGATTTCGCGGAGGTTTAAATATATCGGATTTAAGTAATATGCCGGAAAATAGCAGTTCAAAATCTGATTTTTATGTGGGTGCATTAATGGCTATAAAATTCAATAAATATTTTACGTTGCAGCCTGAGTTGAATTATTCCAGACAGGGTTCTGAGATTCGTTTGTCTTATTTAGATTTTGACAACAATACTTCCCGTCGCAGAAGCCAGAAAGCCGAAATTAACTATCTTACACTTGGAGCTGTGGCTAAATTTAATTTTAAAGGAAAAGGTTTCCACGTATTAGCCGGACCCTCTATAGATTTTAAAACCAATGATAATTTTGACAAATTTGGAGAGAACCCTGTTGATGTTGACTTTGCTATTGTTGGCGGAGTTGGGTATACCCTTCCAAACGGATTAACTTTTGAAGCCCGCATAAAACAAGGATTGGTTGATATTTATGGCTACGACAGATATGATTATAATAATGAAAACAGACGCTATTATGATGACATTACTTTAAATCAGGTTTTCCAAATAGGTATTAGTTACACTTTCAAAGTAAAATAAATTAAATCATGAACAAAAGAAATTTAATAATTATCGTATTGGCCTTGTTTGCCCTAACAAGTTTACAAGCACAGGTTACCTTTAAACCCGGTTTGAGAGCAGGAGCTTCTTTTTCTACATTCTCCAATACACGTTCCGACTATAAAACTGATTTTTATATAGGTGGTTTTGGTGAAATCAAATTAACCAAAATTTACACTTTACAACCCGAAATCACGTATAGTCAGCAAGGTGCGAGTAACGTTAAAACTTTTATCAGTTATAATAACGGTAACGATGTTGTGAGTTTGAAAGATTTAGAAATTGATTATCTTTCCATTGCTGTAGTCAATAAATTTACTTTAAAAAATGGCTTTCAGTTTCAGGCTGGACCCACTTTAGATTTTAGATTACGAGACAACTTACTTTATGAAAAATCAGATATTGATCTGGCTTTTATAATGGGTATTGGTTATAGATTACCTTCCGGATTGACTTTTGAGGCCCGTTTCAAAAAAGGAATTGTGGATGTTCTTGATAGTGATTATTACGGCAGCAACGGTAACAATAATGATTATTGGTTTAGAGATTATAATACAAATGTTAGTTTTCAAATAGGTGTTTCTTATCCTTTTGGCAAATAAAAAAATATGGTTTTAAAAGATTTTTACAAAGTTCTTTCCGAAGAAAAAACAGGAGATTCTAAATACACAATTTCGATTCTGATCAATGAAAAACACGACGTTTTCAAAGGTCATTTTCCGGGCAATCCAATTATGCCGGGAGTTTGCATGATTCAGATTATAAAAGAACTTACGGAGTCTATCACCAAAAGTACTTTGATCATGCAGACACTTTCCAATGTGAAGTTTATGGCGCTGATTAATCCGGAAGTAAATCCGGAACTACGCTTAGAACTTGATATTGTTACAACAGAAGAAGATTTGGTTAAGGTGAAAAACACCACTTATTTTAACGACACCGTTGCGCTGAAACTGAGCAATGTGTACAAAAAAATATAACTATGAAATTAGTATTGTCATTGTTTTTATGGGTTCATTTTGTGAGTACTCCGGATTTATCCAGCATTAGAAAAATGTATGCCGACGTCACAAAATCAGAAGCAAACGCTAAAGAATTTTCAGAAAAACTTTCCGGTATTTCTGCCGACGATGATAAAATTCTGGTAGCCTATAAAGCGGCTTCTATTTTATTGGATTCGAAATTTAAAAACCGGTTAAAAGATAAAATGGATCGTTTTAAAGAAGGCGCAAAATTATTGGAAGCCACTATAAAAAATGATCCCAATAATATCGAAATGAGAATGATTCGCCTGAGTATTCAGGAGAACGTTCCCGGAATTACCGGCTATAGAAAAAACATTAAAGAAGACAAAAAATACCTCACTGATCATTACGCAGAGCAAAGTGCTGCCTTAAAAGAATATCTAAAAAACTTTGTTTTACAATCAAAGAGTTTCTCTGAGAAAGAGAAACAATTTGTGAAGTAGATAAAGGAAAAAAAACTCATGATACCTACTTTACCACAGCAGGAATTACTAAACGCTACAAATTTTTGTGTGATTGTTCCAACGTACAATAATCACAAAACATTGAAAAGAGTGTTGAATTCTGTTTTAGATTTCACTTCAAACGTCATTATTGTTAATGACGGTTCGACCGATGAAACTTCTGAAATTCTGAAACACTATTCGCAATGCACTCAGATTCATCATCCTAAAAATCTGGGAAAAGGAAGAGCTTTACGAAATGGTTTCAGAAAAGCAATCGAGTTAGATTTTGAGTATGCCATTACAATTGATTCGGACGGACAGCATTTTGCTGCCGATATTCCTAATTTTATTGCTGAGATTCAAAACAATCCTAATTCATTATTGATTGGGAGCCGGAATATGACTCAGGAAAATGTTCCCAAAAAGAGCAGTTTCGGAAATAAGTTTTCTAATTTCTGGTTTAAATTTGAAACCGGAATTCAACTCGACGACACTCAATCCGGTTACCGACTGTATCCCTTGAAGCTCATTCCGAAACAATTTTACACGAATAAATTTGAATTCGAAATTGAAGTAATCGTTCGCTCTGCCTGGAAAGGTATTGTGGTTAAAAATATTCCTGTTCAAATTTTGTACGATCCTGCTGAACGAGTTTCGCACTTTCGTCCGTTTAAAGACTTTACCCGCATCAGCATATTAAATACCGTTTTGGTCATTTGGGCATTGCTGTACATCAAACCCAGAGACTTTTTTAGAAAAGCAAAAAAAAAGGTTTTAAAAAATTCTTTTTAGAAGACATTTTAGAAAGTAGTGATTCCAATTTCAAAAAATCGGCAGCAATTGCTTTGGGAATTTTTATCGGAATCTCTCCTTTTTGGGGGTTCCAAACCATCCTGCTTTTAACTTTTGCTACCTTATTTAAGCTTAATAAAGTGATTGCTTTTCTGGCTTCAAATGTAAGTTTTCCGCCTTTCATTCCTTTTGTTATTTACGGGTCTTTAAAAATGGGAAGTTACTTTGTTTCAAACGATGTTATGCTAACTGCAAATGGTTCGGTTACACTTGATGATATTCAAAAAAATGCAACACAATATATCGTGGGAAGTCTTATTTTAGCATCCGTTTTAGCGCTCTCTGCAGGTCTGGTAAGTTATTTACTTTTAACCGCTTTTAGCGCTAAGAACCAAACCAAGATTACATAACGTCTTGCCACAGATTGAAAGGATTATACAGATTTTTTTTAGCCACGAATTTCACAAATTAGCACAAATTAATTGGCAAAAATTCGTGAAATTCGTGGCGAATTGGCAACAGCATTTAGAATCAATTTAATCCTTTCAATCTGTGGCAAAAAAACTGTAAGCAAAAACAATAATAAATAAACATGCATCAATACTTCTACGCCATTCATATGTTTGTAAACCGAAGAAAATCTTTATCGGTTGTTCTGGCTATTTTGATCCTTTTTGTTTTTGGATTTTTTGCCTCTCAAATTAAATTTGAAGAGGATATCACCAAACTGATTCCCACAAATGATAAAACAGATGTCACAGCAAAAGTGCTTAAACAGCTTAATTTTGCTGATAAAACTACCGTTATTTTCAAACTCGATAAAAACGGAACCGAAGACGATCTAAAAGAAATGGCAACTGCTTTTTCAGACAGTGTCACTCAATCCTGCAAGCCCTATGTAAGTGGTATTCAGGGAAAAATTGACGAAGAAAATATTCAGGAAACCATTGATTTCGTCTATCACAATCTGCCTCTTTTTCTGGAAAATAAGGATTACGAAGTCCTGCAAAGTAAACTTCAAAAAGACAGTATCGCGGCGACAGTTCAGGGAAATTATAAATCAATTATCGCTCCATCAGGATTTATCACGAAAGATTTTATTTTACAGGATCCGTTGGGAATCTCCTTTATCGCTTTAAAAAAATTACAGCAATTAAATATTGGTGACGATTTTACGCTTGACAATGGTTTTGTCATGACCAAAGACAAAAAGAAATTACTTCTTTTTATTACCTCAAATCTTCCTTCAAGCGAAACCGAACAGAATACCCTTTTTGCATCAAAACTGAAATCCATTCAGGACAATCTGAATCAGAAATACAAAACCAAAACCTCGATTCATTATTTTGGCTCTGCCCTAATCGCAGTTGCAAATGCCAATCAAATCAAGAGTGATATCATCCTGACCACATCAATCGCGATGTTTACACTGATGCTCATTTTGATTTTGTTTTATAGAAAAGTATTGATTCCGGTAATTATTTTTCTTCCTACAGTTTTTGGCGCTTTGTTTGCCATCGCCTTTTTATATTTTGCAAAAGAACAAATTTCTGCTATTTCATTAGGAATTGGTTCTATTTTACTGGGAATCACCATTGATTATTCCCTTCATATTCTCACACACTACAAGCACAACAGCGATATAAAAACCTTGTACAAAGACATTACTATGCCGGTCATCATGAGCAGTTCAACAACGGCTGTTGCCTTTTTGTGCCTGCTTTTTGTAAAATCAGATGCCTTAAATGACTTGGGGATTTTCGCTGCCGTTATCGTAATGGCTTCGGCATTTTTCTCTCTTTTAATTATTCCGCATCTCTACAAACCGAAAGAGAATAACGTAGAACACAAGAAAAATGTGATTGATAAACTGGCTCGTTTTTCCTTTCACAACAACAAATTTCTAATTGGTTTTTGTGTTTTAATAGTCATTGTTTCCTGCTTTACTTATAAGAATGTGGGATTCAACAACGATTTGTCACAACTGAATTTTATTCCGACAGAAATAAAAGCGGCTGAAAAAGATCTGGAAGAAAGTACAAGCCTCACCTCCAAAACCATTTATGTAGCATCCTATGGAAATAGTATGGAAGAGGTTTTACGAAATAACTCTGCCCTGTTCTCCGATTTATCAAAAGAAAAACAAAACGGCAAAATATTGAATTTCAGTTCTGTTGGCGGTATCATGCTTTCGCAAAAGGAGCAACAGCAAAAAATCGATCGCTGGAATTCGTTTTGGGACACCAGCAAAAAACAGCTTTTACAAACCCTACTAATTGCCGAAGGTTCCAAACTCGGATTTAAACCTACTACTTATACCGCTTTTTTTGAGCATTTGAATTTCAATTTCAAACCCATTTCCGCACAGGAATATTTGAAAATACAGGCTTTACAGCTGAAAGAATTTGTAACCGAAAAAAACGGATTCTTCACCATTTCTACTCTCGTAAAAGTGAGTCCTCAACAAAGAGATTCTTTCGTAAAATCAACTGAGACTAAACAAAAGCTGATTGCAATTGATCGCCAGCAGATGAATGAAACGTTTTTCAGTACTTTAAAAACCGATTTCAACACACTGGTAAATTATTCGTTTATAGCGGTGATTCTGATTTTATTTTTCTTTTTCCGAAGACTGGAATTGGTTATTGTAAGCTGTATTCCAATTGCTTTAACGGGAATTGTTACGGCTGGGATTATGGGTGTTTTTGGACTTCAGATGAATATATTCAGCTTGATTGTCTGTACCCTGATTTTTGGTCACGGCGTCGATTTCAGTATTTTCATGACCAGCGCCCTTCAAAAAGAATATACGACCGGAAAAAACGAAATTGCTATTTATCGAACCTCTATCATTCTTGCAGTAATCACAACAATTTTAGGAATCGGTGCAATGATTTTTGCTAAGCATCCAGCGTTGAGATCTATTTCATCCGTGTCACTAATCGGGGTTTTTGCGGCACTTATTATTACGTTTATATTCTACCCTATTCTTTTTAAAATATTCATTTCAAACCGTTCAAAAAAAGGAAATCCTCCGTTTGTCTTACGCACTTTTATACACGGTGTCATCTCTTTTTTCTATTACGGTATGGGCGGAATTTTGATGTCGCTTTTCAGTATCACTATTATGCCGCTCCTGCCGATTAAGGAGAAAACAAAAATGAAAGCCTTCCGATACGTGATCTCAAAATTCATGAAATCGGTATTGTATTCCAATCCGTTTATTCATAAAAAAGTCGTGAATAAATTTGGAGAAACCTTCGAAAAACCGGCCATTATTATTGCCAACCATTCTTCGTTCATTGATATTTTGGCAATGGGAATGCTAAGTCCTAAAATTATATTTTTAGTAAGCGACTGGGTGTACAACTCTCCTATTTTTGGCGGTACCGTCAGAAAAGCAGGTTTTTATCCGGTTTCGGAAGGAATTGAAGGCGGAGTAGAACATTTGCGCCAAAAAGTAAACGAAGGGTATTCGTTAATGATTTTCCCCGAAGGAACGCGTTCTGAGAGTAATCAGGTCAAACGTTTTCATAAAGGAGCCTTTTATCTGGCTGAAGAATTTAATCTGGATATTATTCCTGTGGTCATTCACGGAGCTTCAGAAGCGATTCCAAAAGGCGATTTTGTCATTCATCACAGCCATCTTACGATTTCAATCCTGGAACGAATTTCTCCGAACAATACTTCTTTCGGAAAAAATTATGCTGAGAGAACCAAACAAATGAGTGCTTTTTTCAAAGAAGAGTACCACAAAATTCGTCAACAATTAGAAGGTCCGGACTATTTCAAAAAAATGATTTTACACAGTTTCGATTATAAAGAAATCGAAATCATCAATAACGTCAAGAGGGATTTAAAAGAGAATCTGGAAGTCTATTATCGTTTAAACAAACAGCTTTCCGCGAAAGACAGAATACTTCATTTATCCAATGATTATGGACAATTAGATGTATTACTAACCTTGCAGGAGCCTCAGCGAAAAATAACTTCGTTTAATTTTGACGAAGAAAAAAGAGCGATTTCAAAAACCAATTATTTCCTCAAAAAAAGAAAAATCTCTTATTTAGATACGCTTGAACCAGCTTTGCAAAATCAATATGATGTTCTTTTGATTTCCGATCAAAATCAAGTGAATGATCTTGAAAAAATCATTTCTCTAACTTCTACAGTAATCTTGCTCAATCCTTCTGATTTAAAAAACACTTTGATTACATTTGATTTTGAATGTATTTTTGAAGATAACAGTATAATTGTATTAAAGAAAAAAGGAGCATGAAAGAACATTACGATGTTGTAATTGTTGGCAGTGGATTGGGTGGATTAGTCTCTTCGATTATTCTCGCCAAGGAAGGTTATAGCGTCTGCGTGCTCGAAAAAAACAATCAGTATGGTGGAAATCTCCAGACTTTTGTACGTGATAAAACCATTTTTGATACCGGAATTCATTACATCGGAGGCTTAGGAGAAGGACAAAACCTGTTCAAATATTTCAACTATTTGGGCATTATGGAGCATCTTAACCTCAAAAAAATGGACGATAACGGTTTTGACATCATCTCTTTTGAAGACGATCAAAACGAATATCCTCATGCACAGGGTTACGCTAATTTTACTTCTCAATTGGAACATTTTTTTCCGGAAGAAAAAACCGGTATCGAGGAATACTGCAAAAGAATAAAAACAATTTGCGAATCTTTTCCGCTCTACAATTTAGAATGGGAAGGTAAATACGATAATGAAATCTTAGGCTTAAACGCCAAACAGACGATCGATGAATGTACCCAAAATGAAAAACTGAAAGCAGTTCTTGCCGGTTCTAATTTTTTGTATGCCGGAATTGCCGACAAAACACCTTTTTATGTTCATGCACTTTCTGTAAATTCTTATATTCAAAGTTCGTGGCGCTGCATCAATGGCGGAAGTCAGATTACCAAGCAGCTTTTAAAACAGCTCAAAAAATACGGTGGTGAATTTTACAAATACAAAGAAGTTACCCGTTTTAATGTTGAAAATAAAAAAGTAACTTCGGTAAGCATGAAGGACGGGACCAATGTTTCCGGTTCCTATTTTATCTCTAACATCGAGCCAAAAACAACTCTGAAAATGACCGGAGAGGAACATTTCCGAAAATCATTTTACAGTAGAGTTCAAAGTCTCGAAGGCGTAATTTCGGCTTTTAGTCTGTACATCGTTTTTAAACCGAAAACTTTTAAATACATCAATCATAACCATTATCATTTTAAGAAAAGCAGCGAAGTCTGGACCGCTCATAACTATGATGATGATTCCTGGCCAAAAGGCTTTATGGCCTCAATGAATGCCTCCAAAAAACAGGAAGAATGGGCAGAAGGGATGACTTTTATTACCTACATGAAATACGATGATGTAATCCCGTGGGCAACTACTTTTAATACTACGGTTGAAGAAAATGACCGTGGCGAGAGTTACGAAGAATTTAAAGCCAAAAAAGCGACAAAGTTTTTAGAAGAAATCGAGCTGAAATTTCCGGGGATCAAAAACTGCATTCAATCTGTTCATACCTCGACACCGCTCTCCTATCGCGACTATATTGGCGGGGACAATGGCAATATGTACGGATATGTTAAGGATTCAAATAATCCGATGAAAACGCTGATTCCCTCAAAAACCAAGCTGGATAATTTGTATCTTACGGGCCAAAGTATCAACATGCATGGAGTTCTCGGAGTAACTATTGGAGCCGTGGTAACCTGTTCTGAAATTGTTGGTAAAGAATATTTGGTAAACAAAATCAATCAGGCATCTGAATAAAAAGCTATGAAAAACCGAATTATATTCTTTTTATCTATCGGTTTTTTAACGATGCTGGCCTCTTGCGGAACATCAAAATCAATGCGACATCAGCCTGAGATTGCCAAATACAATGCGACAAAACCTGTTGTCACCAAACTTTCCGACAGTATTTTTATTTCCGGAAAAAATTCGCTTTTAAAAAACAAACAAGGCCTTTGGGAATTGTATGCCGAAGGCGATCCATTAGAAATCGGACTCAACACGGGTGCTTTATCAGATTCGCTTTTAAAAAAACAAGAGCGTATTTTCTTCTCTAAAATACAGGATATCGTTCCGTCAAAATTTCAGCAGAAACTACTTCGTCATTTCCTGAAATGGTACAATCGAAAACTATATTTAAATGTTCCGGAAGAATATCAAACCGAAATTTTTGGAGTTTCACAATACACCTCTCCTGATTTTAATAACATTGCACCACAATACCAACGCAGTTTGTACCTGCATGCTGCACACGACATTGGTCATGCTTTGCAGGATTTGGCATTAGTGGGCTGTTCGTCTTTTGCGGCATGGGGAGAAAAATCGGAAGACGGAAATTTAATCCTGGGGCGCAACTTTGATTTTTATGTGAACGATGCTTTCGCTGAAAACAAAATCGTGGCGTTTATCAATCCCAAAGAAGGTAACAAATTTATGATGATTACCTGGCCCGGAATGATTGGTGCGGTTTCCGGAATGAATGAAAAAGGACTAACGGTTACCATCAATGCCGGAAAATCTGAAATTCCGTTGATTGCCAAAACACCCATTTCAATTCTTACACGTGAAATATTACAGCACGCCAAAAACATAAACGAAGCAATTGCTATTGCCAAAAAAAGAGCCGTTTTTGTATCCGAATCAATTATGTTGGGAAGTGCAGAAGATAACAAAGCCGTTCTGATTGAAGTCACACCTCAAAAAATGGACGTTTACGAAACCCCAAACAGCAATCAATTATTTTGTTCGAATCATTTTCAGGGAGAAAATTTAAAAAACGAAAAACGCAATCGGTTTCAAATGGCCAACAGTCATTCTGAATATCGTATGGAAAAGATGAAGGAACTTTTTTCTCAAAATCCGAAAATCGATCCTAAAATTGCCTCTGAAATTCTTCGAAACAAAGAGGGTTTAAACAATATTAATCTGGGTTACGGTAATGAAAAAGCACTTAACCAGCTAATGGCTCATCACGGTGTTATCTTTAAACCTGCTACAAAACAGGTTTGGGTGTCTACAAATCCGTATCAATTAGGCGAATTTGTCTGTTACAATCTGGATAGTATTTTTAAAGAAAGAAAAACGGATCACATTGTTTCCCTACAGCAAGTAAATTTAGACATTCCAAAAGATCCTTTTTTAGAAACAATAGCCTATAAAAATTACCAAAAATTTAGAGTCGAAGACCACAAATTTGATTCGTATCTGAAAAACAAAGAAACAATAAGTCCTCAATTCATACCGAATTACCAATCGTTAAACCCTAACTATTGGGTTGTGTATTACAAAGCAGGGTTGTACTTTTATCAAAAAAAAGAGTACCGTCTTTCTCAGTCCAATTTTGAAAAAGCACTAACAAAAGAAATCACAACTGTTCCTGACAAAACAGTGATTGAAAAATATTTAAAAAAAATCAAAAGAAAATTACAATGATTCCATTAATAGAAAAAAATTCTCTAGAAGAAATTAAAATTTTTCAAGAGCAGAAGTTAGCGGAACTATTACACTATATCAGTCAAAATTCTCCTTTTTACAAACGTCTTTTCGCCGGACAAAATATTGACCTTTCGAAGATTAAAACCCTTGAAGATTTACAGCATTTACCCGTAACAACAAAAGAAGATTTACAAGAGTACAACGATGATTTTTTATGTGTT
Source organism: Flavobacterium sp. WG21 (assembly GCF_000335775.1). NCBI lineage: Bacteria > Pseudomonadati > Bacteroidota > Flavobacteriia > Flavobacteriales > Flavobacteriaceae > Flavobacterium > Flavobacterium sp. WG21. The sequence continues at coordinate 46,579 of NZ_AMYW01000015.1, read as the reverse complement.
CCGCAACATCAGATTATTGATTATGCTTCTACTTCAGGAACTTTGGGCGATCCTGTTACTTTTGGTTTAACCGATTCTGATCTGGATCGTCTGGCTTATAACGAAGCCATTTCGTTTGCCTGCGCCGGAATTGCCGAAGGTGATGTAGTACAACTGATGACGACAATTGACAGAAAGTTTATGGCCGGTCTGGCTTATTTTCTGGGACTGCGAAAATTAAAAGTGGGTGTAATCCGCGTTGGTGCTGGAATTCCGGAATTGCAATGGGATTCGATTTTAAAATACAAACCGTCTTACCTGATTACTGTTCCTTCCTTTTTACTGAAATTAATCGAATATGCAGAAGCACACGGAATTGATTACAACAACTCCAGCATAAAAGGCGCCATTTGTATTGGCGAACCTTTGCGAAATCAGGATTTTTCAATGAATACCCTGTCAAACAAAATCACTGAAAAGTGGAATATTAAGTTGTTCTCCACTTATGCCTCTACCGAAATGAGCACTGCTTTTACCGAATGCGAACACGGTGTTGGTGGTCATCATCATCCGGAGTTGATCATTGTAGAAGTTTTAGATGAAAATAATAGACCTGTAAAAGAAGGTGAAATTGGCGAATTGACTTTTACTACTTTAGGTATTGAAGCTATGCCTTTATTGCGTTTTAAAACCGGAGATATTGTTCAATTACACAATGCTCCCTGCGCCTGCGGAAGAAATACCTTGCGTGTTGGTCCGGTTGTTGGCCGCAAAAAACAAATGATCAAATACAAAGGCACAACACTTTATCCGCCTGCGATGAATGATGTTCTGAGCGGATTTGACAACATCGAAAACCATATTATCGAGATCTCGACCAACGATTTGGGAACCGATGAGATCCTGATAAAAATAGCCGTAAAAAATCAGACTCCTGAATTCTTACAGGAGATTAAAGATCATTTCAGAGCCAAATTAAGAGTAACCCCAAAAATTGAATTCGCTCCAAAAGAAGCGTTAAATCCTTTGGTTTTTAACCCTATGAGCCGAAAACCTATTCGTTTTTTTGATTACCGTTGAGAAGGCTCAAAGGGACAAAGGTTCAGAGGGAAAAAGGTTATCTGAAAAATTTTGAGCCTTTGCTACTCTGAGCCTCCGAGTCTCAATTCTTTTAAAAAACAAAGACAGAATACCGTTCAAAAAACAGACAAAAAAACCTTTGAACCTTTGCCTCTCTGAACCTTTGAACCTCAATTGGGTACAAATTGAACTAAATGTTGTAATTTTGCAAAAAATATTGAAGATGGTCAAGATTGGCAACATAGAATTACCCGAATTTCCTTTATTACTCGCACCGATGGAAGATGTGAGCGATCCACCGTTTCGCAGATTGTGCAAAACGCATGGCGCTGACTTAATGTATTCTGAATTTATTTCGTCGGAAGGATTAATTCGTGATGCTATCAAAAGTCGAATGAAGCTGGATATTTTTGATTACGAACGTCCTGTTGGAATCCAGATTTTTGGTGGTGATGAAGAAGCAATGGCACTTTCGTCTAAAATTGTTTCTGCCGTAAAACCGGATTTGGTAGATATTAACTTTGGATGTCCGGTAAAAAAAGTGGTTTGCAAAGGTGCCGGAGCGGGAGTTTTGAAAGATGTCGATCTGATGGTACGTTTAACCAAAGCGGTGATCAGAAGTACCGATTTACCTGTAACGGTAAAAACACGTTTGGGCTGGGATGATAGCTCTATTAATATTGATGAAGTAGCCGAAAGGCTTCAGGATATTGGTGTTCAGGCTCTGACAATTCACGCCAGAACCCGTGCACAAATGTATAAAGGTCATTCGGATTGGTCGCACATTGCACGTGTAAAAAACAACCCGAGAATCACCATGCCTATTTTTGGAAATGGCGATATCGACAGTCCTGAAAAAGCATTAAAATATAAAAATGAATACGGTATCGACGGAATCATGATTGGTCGCGCTGCGATTGGTTATCCGTGGATTTTTAACGAAATCAAGCACTATTTTAATACCGGCGAGCATTTACCTTCTCCTACCGTAATTGATCGTGTTGAAGCCGCCAGAAATCATTTGCAATGGTCTATGGATTGGAAAGGCGAACGCTTGGGAATTGTTGAAATGCGCCGTCATTACACCAATTATTTCAAAGGAATCCATTCGTTTAAAGAATACAAACAAAAACTAGTTACTACTGATGAACCTGAAAATCTTTTCGCTGTTATGAAAGAAATCGAACAGGTTTATGCCGGATATGAGTTTGTTTAAATATTTAAATTAATCTTTGTCAAAGTTTAAAACTTCGACAAAGATTATTACTTTTTTTTATTTCTTTACTTTTTCTAACTGTGCCAGTCTTTTTTCAATATCAGAGAACCTTCTGTTTTCTTTTTGAAGTTCATTAATCTTTTTATTCTGTTCAATCGTATAAAGAGTTAACTCTTCAATTTTTTGTAAAAGTTTTATATTCATCTCTGACAAATTAATACCATTATTTTGCATTTCTGTAGCCGAAGCAATCTGAGGTAAATGTTTGTTTTCTTTAATATAATTATCCACAAATTCTAACGATGGTAAATTATAATCTTTCTCAAAAACAAAATCAGCACCGGCATCTACACTAACTCTAACTTCTCTTGAATTAATATCACCTGCTACAGTTAATTTTGAAGTTGGTCTCTGAGTTCCTATACCAACATTACCATTTTCAGCAATTCTAACTTTTTCAGTTAAATCGCCATTATTATCTGCTTTTGTCCAAAAGGTCAAATATCCCATATATGTTCCTCCAGCTCTGGGCATTCCAATTCTTGCTATCTCTACAGATTCCTGTTTGGCACTTATTCTACCCACATCAACAAACGACAAATCATTTCTTTTGCTTTTTAGGGAAACTACAGCCGGTGTAGTATCTGAGTTATAAATTTCGAGTTTTTCACTCGGATTTGGAGTTCCTATACCGACATTTCCAGTAATTGTTTGATCTCCTATAAAATTATTTTTCCCTCTGGTTGCTAGCTCATGCCACTTTGGATTGATTGCAGTTGCATCTCCGGCTGCTAACTTTCTGAAATACAATTTATCATTCTCAGATATAATTGAAGCTATCTGCAATTGATAATTATTGTTAAGATTTGGGTGTCTGACTACAAATAAATGTTGCCAATCATTTTCAGGTAATGTTCCAGTTGGATTTAGTGCGCAATACGTTCCTGAAAGAAGAGGTACTGTAAAATCACCTATTCCCTTCGCCAATCCATCCCCTATTTGCTGTGAGTGCATGGTAAAAGCGAACAAACCCACTCCAATTGTAATCTTAATTTTTCTAAACTGATTTTTCATTATTCTATAATTCAAATATTTTGATTGTTTTAAATTCAAAAGTACTATTTTATCTACGTTTTTATAGTTTGCACCTATTTATACTAAACAAGAAAAACCTTCAAAATAGAAGGTTTTTCTAATATTAAAAAAATATTACTCTTAAGAATTACACCTGAACACGTTTCCATTTTCCTTTTTTATAAAAGAAAATCCCTGCTAAAGTAATAGCAGTTTCAGCAACCGGAATGGCAATGAAAACCCCTTTTGGTCCCATATTAAAATGTTTTGCCAGCACAAATGCCAACGGAATCTGAAACAGCCAAAATCCAAAGAAATTAATTCCTGTTGGTGTCCAGGTATCTCCCGCCCCATTAAATGTGTTGATCAAAACCATCCCGATTCCGTAAAAAATAAATCCGATACTCATAATCTGTAACGCTTCAACAGCAATGGTTTTTACCATTTCGTCATTGGTGAAAAATGAGATGATATATTCGCTAAAGCACAAGGTAATGATCATAATAGTCGCCATAAAGATGACATTGTATTTTGCTGTAGTATAAACAGATTTCTCCGCGCGCTCAATTTGTTTGGCTCCTAAATTTTGCCCCACCAAAGTCGCAGCGGCGTTACTCAATCCCCAGGCCGGAAGAATAAAAAACATCATTATTCTAAGAGCGGTCTGATAACCTGCCGATCCGTGATCTCCTCCTGTTGTTGCCACCAGCTGCGCCAGAAAAATCCAACTGCAGGAAGCGATCACAAACTGTAATACGCCTGGTGCCGCAATTTTTACTAAGGCATTTATCTGTTTAAAATCCGGTAAGAGGTAGGACATTTTAATTTTCAAAACTCCATTTCCATAGAACAAATGATAAATTTGATACAGGACACCAATACTTCTTCCGGTAGTTGTGGCGATCGCAGCACCAAGTAAACCAAGTGCAGGAATTTCGGCAAAACCATTAATTAGTATCGGGCATAAAATAATATTACAAATATTGGCAATCCAAAGACTTTTCATGGCGATTGCAGCATTTCCGGCACCACGGAAGATTCCATTAATCAGGAATAAAAGCGTAATACTTAAACTCGAACCAATCATAATCTGGGTATATCTAAAACCATGTTCGGCCGCGTCTGCAGATGCTCCCATTAAAAGGAGAATATCTTTGGCATAGATAATTCCAAAAATGCTTAAAAAAATACTTAACACAAATGCAATAACGATGGCCTGCATTCCTGCTTTTGCAGCAGCGACGGGATCTTTTTCTCCAATACGCCTTGCTACGACTGCAGTTGCTGCCATACTTAACCCGATGTCAATAGAATATATAATGGTTAAAACCGATTCGGTTAATCCAACCGTTTGGATTGCAAAACTGCTGTGCTCCAAATGCCCGACAAAATACAAATCGACTAAAGCAAAAACAGATTCCATCATCATTTCCAAAACCATCGGAATGGCTAATAGAATGACTGCTTTTTTAATGCTTCCTGCGGTATAATCAAAAGACTCATCTCCCTGGAGAGCCTGTTTTAAAGTCGTGTAAATTTTAGAAAATAGATTTTTCTGTATGGTAGTTTCTGTCATAATAAATTAAGATAAATGATAAAATTTGTCCAGATGCAACGATCTGAACTCAAAAAACAAACGTAAGTATCCTAATTATTCTAAAAATAAAATAGGACTAAGCAGAAACTATCATATGCTGTAGATTTTTAAGACGGTAAATATAGGTAATATTTTTCTGGTAGAAATACTAATCAAGAAGCTTTTTACTCACACGGCTACTGGCAATTAAAGAAGCAACAAAACCAAGTGATACAATAGTTGCCATCACGATAAGTACATTTTCTAAAGTAAAAACGACCGGATAGGCCAAAGTAGGTGTCAGCATAATCAAATTGTATTCTTGTTGAAGCAATACTAAAATGATTCCCAGAACAAGACCAATTATACCTCCAAAAACACTTAACAAGGTTCCCTGAAGAAGGAATATTTTGCGTAAACTGGTGATTTCTGTTCCCAGATTAAAAAGCGTTTTCAGATTGTGCTTCTTCTCTAAAATCATCATAATTAAAGCACCCACTAAATTAAAAAGGGCTACGATAATTACCAGTGTAAAGATCAGGTACACTACAATGTTTTCGGTATTGAGCATCTTATACAAAGATTCGTTAAGCTGTGCTCTGTTTTTTATGGTGATTTTATTTTTGAATAATTTTTCCAGCTGAGATCTGATCGCAGTTTCATTGGCGTTTTCTTTCAGATTGAATTCTATTCCGGAAATCTGGTTTGTTTTATACATCAGTAATTCCTGCGTCAGACCTAAATCAGCAAAAACATATTTTGAATCTAAATCTTCACTGATGGAGTAAATTGCAACTGGTAAAACGTCTGTTTTATTGAATGCTTCTTCCGGATTTTCGATCGCTCCTTTTCCTGGTTTGGGTGCAAATATTTGCAAAGGATTTTCGAAATCAAGAATTCCTAACGAAAAATCACGAGCAATTCCATAACCAATAACCACCTGATAAGTATCCGGTTTTAGCCATTCTCCGTTAAAAAGTTTTTTCCTGATATCGTTAACAACAATATAGTTTTTGTCAACGCCTTTTAAGTAGGTTACCAGCTGTTTGTCTTTAAACAAAAACAAAACCCGTTCTTCGATAATCTTACTGTAGGAAGCAATTCCTTCAATGTTTTTAAGCTGAGTTTCCTGATCCGGCGTTACAAAAAATGATTTCCCGTAAGTGCTGCTTATTTTCAGATCAGGATCTATTTCGTTGGTGAACGAAAGACTGAAAACCTTTAGTCCGCTAAAAACGGACAAAACCACAAACAAAGCCATCGTTCCAACAATAATTCCCATGCTGGCAATACGATTGATGATATTGATAGCATTGTTTTTACTTCTGCTAAAAATATAACGCTTGGCTATGTAAAGGGGGAAATTCAATTTATGATTTTCTTCTTTTTTCTAAAAGATCACGGTTTTCAATTGGGTTCTCTCTGTTAGATAACGCATTATCAATCTTTTCGATATAATCTAAAGAATCATCAATAAAAAACACCAGGTTGGGTACACGACGCAATTGTAAACGCACACGTTGTGACAAATCGTGTTTGATTAAAGTTGTATTTGACTTTATGCCTTCTAAAGTTTCTTGGGCTTTATCCTGAGGAAAGATGCTTAAATAAACTGTCGCTACCGATAAATCTGTAGTAACACTAACTTTGGATACTGAAATTACTAAATTAGTGATTCCGTTTTTTCGCACTTCACCTTGCAAAATATCAACCAAATCTTTTTGGATGACACCGCCTATTTTTTTCTGTCTGTTTGTTTCCATACTGCAAAAATACTATTTTTAAATTTCAATCGGTGCAATTTCAAATGAACAATAGGATGATTTTTGTATTCTCGTTCAATTTCTTTCAAAAATAGCTCTCCTTCTAAAGAAAATTCAGCAAATACTCTACTTGTTTCAACATTTTGAGAAGTTGTAAAACATGATAAAGGTCATTTGTTTTATGTGAATTATTTCACAATTTTAATGGAAATAATACAACACTTCATATTATGAAAAAGAGAGAACCTATCAGTCATATTATGACTAAAAGCGTCATTACTGCAAGTGAAAATGACGACCTTAAAAGAATTGTTGAACTTATAAAACAACACACTATCCGACATATTCCAATCGTTAGAGGCAAAGAAGTAATTGGTATCATAAGCCGTACGGATATTAATCGCCTAACTTTTGGTGCTTTGTTCGAAGGACAGGAGGAGGCAGACGAAGCTATTTTAGAAATGCTCAGTATTTCTCAAATCATGACTTCAAAGCCAAAAACCGTTTCATCAGATACCAGTATTCGGGATTTAGCTCAAATTTTAGTTACCGAGGAATTTCACGCACTTCCCGTTGTCGACAATGGCAAACTTACCGGAATTGTAACGACAACAGATGTTATGAAATATTTACTTGAACAATACGATTAACTTTAAATAAAAAAACCTTTTCACCAGTCTATTTCCGGTGAAAAGGTTTTTATTTAAGTTCTGAATCAACTTTATTATAACACGGTTTTGGAAACTTTTTAAAAGTTAAACTTAAAACTGCAGTTGACTACTATTATCTGTTTTGCAACCATCCTTCCGGATTGTTATTGGATGTATTTTGAAGAATCAAAAACTTAATGATTGTTTTTCCGGTGTCACCACTGGTTCTCACTTTTCCTATGCTTTGTTTTACATTTACTTTATCACCTTTCTCCACAAAAACCTGACTAAGATTTTGATAAACGGTAAAATAATCTCCATGCTGAATCATAACAGCTCTGTTGATTGGAGACAAAACAATTACGCTCGATACTACACCTTCAAATACGGCACGGGCACTTGCTCCTTGTTCTGTTGTAATCTCAACTCCTGAATTATGCACCGTTAATGACGGATAAAGAGGGTGAGGCTGATCACCATATCCTAATGAAATAAATCCTTTTTCTACCGGCCATGGCAATTTTCCTCTGTTGGCTTTAAAGTCGGCAGCTAAAATTTTTCCTTCCGGAGTCAATGCAATTTTAGAAGAAGAAACCGGAGTTTTAGATGCTGTCGAACCAGGATTTTCTTTTGCTCTTTCCAGGGCAGCTTTTCTGTTGGCTTCTGCAATGGCTTCACGAATCAAACGATCAATTTGTCTGTCGATTCTTTTGGCCTCCTGCTGTTTACTTCTCGTATCGGCAATAATTTTGTTCTTATCCTTTTTAATCGAATTAACTAGTTTTTGCTGCTCTTTCTTTTCCGTTTCTAAACTTTGTTTTTCTTTTTCATTTTCAGCAATAATCTTCTTCTTCACAATACGCTGACCATTTAACCTGGCATTATAGTCTTCCAACTCCGCGGTTTTAGATTGAATTTCTAATCCCTGGTTTTTTCTGAAATTGGTATATTGTTTCAAATATTGCGCTCTTTTGTAGGCTTGTAAAAAGCTCTCTGAAGATAAAATAAACATGGCTCTGCTTTGCTCAGATCGGCTTTTGTATGATTTAAGAATCATTTTTGAATAATCTGCCTTTAATACTTCCAGCTCTTTTTTAAGTTTATTAACCTTAACCTGATTAATATACATATCATTACTCAAAAGTTTTTCCTGTTTTGCAGTAGTATTAATCAGCTTTTCTTTCAGCTTGATTTTATTGGATTGAATTAAATAAACATTTACTGCCGATTTTTCTTTTTTCTTTACCGATTGCAGCATCTTTTCATTATCTCTAATTTCCTGCTGAATCTGCGCTTTACGCTGTTCCAGTTTTTCTTGTTGCGAATCTTGTGCCCACATAAAAGTAGTGGCACATATAAAAATTAGGCTTAGGAGAAATTTTGGCATGTTTATATTTTCTTTTTGCAAATTTACTTAATTATAACTTTCTTATAACCACTTGGCACACTGTAAGGAAAAGAAAGTTCTTCGTTAAACGAAATCGTATTGTAATTTAAACTAATATTTGTTTTTCCTTTTGGCTGAATTGCACTGATTTCAATACTTGTTGGAAGTATTCCCTGATTGAAAACTTTACTGTCGGCATAGGAAATCTGCAAGAATCTGTTTTCTGATGGCTGTGAGATCTCTTCTTTTTGCAGCAGGTATTTTTCAGGATCCAAATAGAATGATTTTTTCAAATTAGAATCTTTTTCATCTTCTAAACGAAAAAGATTATCTACTATAGTTTGGGCATATTTTCCCTTTCTCAAATCATCTAAAGCTTCACCAACCAATAGATTCTGAACTTTACTGTAATCCAGTTCTGTTCCCAGCCATTTACTTAAACTTGTAAAATCGCCTTCGTAATAGGTACCGTTTATTTTTTCGTAGTAGCTTACTGCTGTTGGCGTAATCAAAGCTTTTGCCATAGTAATACCCAGAAAACGAACACTTACTAAAATTTGTTTGTCTTTTTCAATTTTAATCTCAGCGGTAACATTTTGACTTTGTTTATCGTCAACATATCTCGCACCGGCTTTTACGTACAGCGTTGAAAAATCTAACTTATTGTTATAATGATTCTCTATTACTTTTTTTTCTTCTTTTGGAGTAATTTCTTTTACTTCGCTGGTATTGTTCTGCACTGCAACCGCCTTTGATTTACAGGAAATCATAAAAACAGACAATACCGCTATCGCTATATATTTTTTCATTTACCGCCTTTTTTAATTTTGAATCTGGACAAATCAAAATCTGTTTAATTATTTATAGTGTTGTTTCAGGTTGTCGAAAACTAAAAATCAAGATCTTAGTATATAAACACATCCCCCTCTTTCCTCTATTTTCTCTTTTTCAATAATTCATTTGCCTTCAAAAAGTATTCCTCTTTTTTCTTTGCATCTCCTAATCCATTGTAAGCCTCTCCCAACTGAATATTAAAATTTGCCTCCAGTGTTTTGTCCTCTACCACATAATCGAGTCCTATTTCTAAAACGGTTTTTGCGTTTTTAAATTGCTTTAGCTGATTGTTTCCTAAACCGGCATAATAATAAAACTGCGGCTGACTTGGATAAACCTCGATCATGCTCATCGCTCTTTTTGTCATTGGCTCGAACTGTTTCATCTGGGCATACGCTTCAAGCAAAAGCAAATTGGTTTCACGGTCTGTCTCTGAATTGGCTTTTAAATCTTTTTCGTAATATTTAATCGCATTTTCAAACTGACCTTTACTGTGATAGAATTTTCCAATTTCTTTGGCCACATCCACATTAGGATCGTTATCGAAATACGAAATGGCTTTCTCTAAATCTGGAGCATACTGTGGATATTTGTTCGTATAGATCAAAAACTCATTTAAGGTACGATGTTTTATTTTGGAATCAATTTTTGAACTTCCTAAAATTACATTCATTGCCTTAATCGCTTTATCGGCCTGATTAGCATCCAGATAGACTTTAAACAAACTTACCTGCGCCCATTCTGAAGTTGGAATTTCCTTTGCCAGTTGTTTCGCAACATTTAGCGCCTTATCTGTTTCTTCTGATTTTGAATATAAAAAAATCAGATTTACATAATTTGATTCTTCTTTTGGATGCTGCTTTATCTGCTCAATCAAGTTATCAATTTCTGCATTTTGATATTTCCCCTGAGATAAGATTTGCAATCTATAGCGATCACGATCTTCTGATTTCCCATACTTCTCATTCATTTCATTGATCGCCACCAACGCTTTATCAAACTGATTGGTGATCATATACAGCGAAATCAAATCATCTTTGTACTCTTCATCAAAAACCATTATTTTCTGAATGGTTTCAATCGCCAAAGGATAATTTTTGGTTTCATAACTTACGTCATAAATTCCCAACCAATACCATTTGTTTTTAGGATCAAGCTGAGTTGCTTTTTCAAACGAATCCTGCGCACTTCGATAATCTTTTAAGGACAGATAATTTTTCCCAAGTTCAAAATAAGCTACCGCATCATTAGGTTTTAATTTGATACACTTTTGTAATGAAGTGATGGCCTTATCATAATTTTCAATTCCTTTTTGTTTCAACGATTCATAAAAAGCATCCTGATACTCATCGGTTGCCATAGCAATATCTTCCGGCTCTGTTTGAGCCATAACCGAAATGGGATTGCCAAGCAAAACGAAAAATAAAATTGCGATAACTCCTTTTTGTATCATTTTTTTAAATTTATTTTTAAACAAAAACGAATCTATTCCAACTGATAATCTATTCTAAAACTGAATAATCTCCAATGCTAACACTGCTAAACTTACCATCATAAACCACATGATTTCCAATCATTGCATTGTCAAGCTGTGCATTTTTTATTTGAGAATAAGTTTGTATTAAACTGTTGCTAATTGTACTGTCTGTAACGTGACAACCTTTACCAATGGATACATTTGGACCAACTGTTGTGTTTTTCAACACTACATTTTCGCCAATATAACACGGTGGAATGATAGTTGAGTTTTCCAATTTCACGTCGTAATCTACTAAGTGCTCCCCATCATTGTGTAAAAACCCTAACATTCTTGAATTTGTTTCAACGGTAACATCTTTATTTCCGCAATCCATCCATTCATCCACACTTCCGGTTTTAAACACTTTACCGTTTGCCATCATGGCTTTGATACCGTCGTTAATCTGATATTCTCCACCATTTTGAATGTTATTATCCAAAACTCCCTGAAGTTCCTTTTTCAAATCACCTACTTCTTTAAAATAATAGATTCCAATCACCGCTAAGTCACTAACAAATTCTTTTGGTTTTTCTACTAATTCTATAATTTCATTATTGGCGTTTAACTTTACTACACCAAATGCCTCCGGCTGATCTACTTGTTTTACCCAAATAACGGCATCCGCAGCAGGATCTAATTCAAAATCGGCTCTGATTAAAGTATCTGCATAAGCAATTACTGCCGGACCTGATAAAGATTCTTTGGCACACATAATCGCGTGACCTGTTCCTAAAGGTAAATCCTGACGGTAGATGGAAGCTTTAGCTCCTAAACTTCCAGCCAATTCTTCTAAACTTGCTACAAGATCGTCTCCAAAAAAAGCCGCGTCTCCTAAAATAAAAGCAACCTCTTCAATAGGTTCTTTTAATATTTTAGCAATGTCTTCTACCAATCGATGCACGATCGATTTACCAGCAACTGGAATTAATGGTTTTGGAACTGTTAAAGTATGTGGTCTAAGTCTTGATCCACGACCCGCCATTGGAACGATTATTTTCATTTTTTTATTGAAAGATTAAAAAATTGAAAAATTAATAAAATAGCAAATCTTTTAATTTTTCAATTTTTAAATTATTAAATTTTTATTTTACTCCTGTACTACCAAATCCGCCTTCTCCTCTTGACGTTTCAGAAAGTTCTTCCACTTCAATCCACTCTGCTCTTTCGTGTTTTGCAATGATAAGTTGTGCGATTCGCTCTCCGTTTTCGATTACGAATTCTTCATTGGATAAATTTACTAAAATTACGCCTATTTCACCTCTATAATCTGCATCAACAGTTCCTGGAGAGTTTAAAACGGTTACTCCTTTTTTCGCCGCCAGTCCGCTTCTTGGTCGTACTTGTGCCTCATAACCAATGGGTAATTCTATAAAAAGTCCGGTTTTTACAATGGTTCTTTCTAAAGGTTTTAGCGTAATAGCTTCTGTTAAATTGGCACGCAAATCCATTCCTGCCGAAGCTATCGTTTCGTAGTTCGGTAAAGCGTGCTGTGATTTATTGATAATTTGTATTTTCATTTTTATTATAAAAGATTAAAAAGTACCCTTACTTTTTATTCATCATTCCTTTAATTGTTTGTTTTTCGTTATGATATACAAAATACACAAAGCCCAAAAACAAAGGGATTCCAACGAAATAATTTTCTCTAAATCCATAAAAAGAAATAGCCGAAAATACGATTGAAATTCCTAAGTAAGCTCCAATTTTGTTCATATCATAAGGGATTGGATAGTACCTGTTCCCTAAAATATATGAAATCAACATCATACTCCCGTATGCAGAAATAGTCGCAATTGCAGAACCGTAGTAACTGTACTTTGGAATTAAAACATAGTTTAAGATCAAAGTCACGATGGCACCTACAATAGAGATATAGGCTCCAATTTGTGTTTTGTCTGTCAGTTTATACCAAACCGATAAGTTGTTGTAAATCCCTAAAAAGAAGTTTGCCAAAATGATCAACGGTACCACTTTCATGGCCTCCCAATACGATTTATTATCTAGCAATAAATATTTTAAAACGTCTGCAAATACAATGACACCTAATAAAATCAATGATCCTAAAATCACGAAGTATTTTGTGATTACGGCATAGGTCTGAGGTGCATTTTCGTTTTTCGCATGACTGAAAAAGAAGGGTTCGATTCCTAATCTGAATGCCGTTGCAAATAAAACCATGAACAGTCCAAGTTTATAACAGGCTGAATACGCCCCAACTTCAGATTTTGCAAGATTCTCAGGTAATAGATAACCCAATAAAATTTTATCAAAATGCTCGTTAACTGCGAAAGCAAGTCCCGCCACTAAAATAGGCAAACCGTATTTCATCATTTTTTTCCAAAGTACCGGATCAAATTTACGTCCGAGATAAAGATAGTTTGGTGAAAGCACGATGAACGTCGCTAAACTCGCCAATAGATTTGCAATGAATATATAAGCAATCTGAAAGTTTTCGACATACAAATTATCCCAAACAGAATTAGGGTTTGATGCCGCCAGTTTAGGAAGGTACATCAGGAAAAATAAGTTCAGTAACAGATTGATTATAACATTTCCAATTTTAATGGCCGCATAAACCATAGGCCGCTGATTGGCTCTTAATTTAGAAAAAGGGATTAAAACCAAAGCATCTAAAACCAGAATCCATACAGTGTACGTGATGTACTGTACATCTACTTCGGCCAGAGTTGCCAATGTATTTCTAAAAATTAAAGCTGCAAAAAGGAAAATTATGGACGACCAAAATATTGAAATTGTGGAAGTAGCTATTACATTTTTCTTATCGTCTTCGGCACTGTAAAACCTAAAAAATGCCGTTTCCATTCCGTAGGAAAGCACCACATTAAAGAAAACCATCCAGGACAAAACAATCGAGACTTCACCGTATTCTGCAGTTGGTAAAATACCTGTATACAGTCTGACTAACAGAAAACTCAACATTCGCGGCAAAACCGTCGCTAGTCCGTAAATAGCCGTTTGTTTGAATAGATTTTTATATAATCCCAAAATATATGTGTGTAATAAAATTTATAAAACAAAAATAACCAATTCTTTGGTTTATTATTGATTTTGCGCTTCAATAAAAGAACTTGCCTGAATTTTAGTGCGTTAATTTTTTTTCGTCCAAAATTTTAACAAAATGAAAACCTCTTGGCGCGTACCCCTGATTGTAATAGAAACGATGCGCGGCAAAATTTCCGGTAAAAGCATCCAAAACGATACTGCTGCAATCTAAATCCAGGGCTTTTTGTTCGATATAATCCGTTAGTAATTTTCCAATACCTTTTGATCTAACGTCCGGATTTACGACAAAATTGTCTATTTCAAGATATTTACCTGTCCATAATTTGGTAGCCGACCAGCAACCGGTAATTCCTAAACAAACGCCCTCTTCAAAAACACCTATCTGGATGTAGTTATGTGGAACCATTTCTGAAAGATATGCTGTGTACTTTTCGAGGGTAAGATTTGGATAAAGAAATCGCATGGTTTCAATTTGGCCCAGCATTTCTTCGACTGTAGTGAGTTCTTGTATTTGTAGTTTCATCGTTTAAAAAAATAGATTTCAAAAATACTCAATTTTTTCCATTGCTCCTCACAAAATTGAACCACAACTTCACCTGTAAAATGTATAAAAAAGTTCGAAAATTATATAAATTTCTAAAACCGGTTCTATAGTAACTTTGTAAAAAAGGGAATGAGAAAAGCTAGAATACAACCCTACAAAAAAGCAAAGCATGAGGACAAATAAAGCTAGTTTGTTCCTATAAAAGACAAAGCAACGGGATTGATTCTGCTGAAATGTAACCCTCAAAAAAACAGAGCATTGGGACTAATAAAGCTAGTTTGTTCCCAGAAAAGACAAAGCACTTGGTGATTTATAAAATGGTATTGATTCTCTTTTTTTGACTAAATTGAGAATCACCATTTTATAAGCTTCATTTCAAAAAACAACAACCCTATATATAAAAAAGGAGCCGACATTGATATGCCGGCTCTTTTGCTTTTTCTTATACTGAAATTTTCTTATCCATTTAAAGCTTCCGCTCCACCAACGATTTCTAAGATCTCGTTAGTAATAGCAGCCTGACGTGCTTTGTTGTAAGTTAATTTCAATTGGTTTCTTAATTCAGTTGCGTTGTCAGTTGCTTTGTGCATTGCTGTCATACGTGCTCCGTGTTCTGAAGCAAATGAATCGCGGATTCCTTTATATAATTGTGTTTTCAATGATTTAGGAATCAAAGTCAACACGATTTCTTCTTTTGAAGGTTCAAAAATGTAATCTCCTGTAGAAACTGCAGCATCAGATTTAATTGGAGCTAACGGTAAAAACTGCTCTGTCTGAACAATTTGAGTCGCAGCATTTTTAAACTGATTGTAGATCAATTCGATTCTGTCGTACTCTCCAGTAAGGAATTTCTCTGTTAAGTTATCAGCAATTCCGGCAACATTTTCAAAAGTTAAATGATCAAAAATTGCATTATGATGACCGTGTACTTTATGCGTTTTGCTTAAAACATCATTTCCTTTTTTACCAATAGCAAAAACGTCAACTTGTTTTCCTGCGTAAAATTCGGTACGATTCTTAACCTCTTTAATTACGTTAGAATTGAATGCGCCACATAAACCTCTGTTTGAAGTTATGGCTACAAGCAATACTTTTTTTACTTCACGTTGAGTAGTGTAATCACCTCCAACTTCACCATCAAGTGTAGCGGAAAGATTTTGCAACAACTCCGTTAATTTCTCGGCATAAGGGCGCATCGCAGTGATTGCATCTTGTGCTTTCTTAAGCTTTGCAGCAGAAACCATTTTCATAGCCGATGTAATCTGCATCGTCGATGAAACGGAAGTAATTCTATTACGGATTTCCTTTAAATTTGCCATTAATTTTATGTTTATTGTTTGTTGTTTTTAGTTTATTGTTGGGACAAACCACAAACAATAAACTAAAAACTATAAACTAAATATTAGTTATATTTTGCTGAAATTTCTTTTGCTGCTTTTTCGATAACATCAGTAATGTTGTCATCTAACTTACCAGCTTTTAACGCGTTAAGCGTATCTTTATGTTTGCTGTTTAAGTAAGCTAAGAAATCAGCTTCAAATTCTTTTACTTTATTTACAGGTACGTTTCTTAATAAGTTTTTAGAACCTGCATAAATAATAGCTACTTGATTTTCAACAGGATAAGGATCATTTAAACCTTGTTTCAAGATTTCAACGTTTCTTTTTCCTTTTTCAATTACGTTTAAAGTAACTGAATCTAAGTCAGAACCAAATTTAGCGAAAGCTTCTAATTCACGGAATTGAGCTTGATCTAATTTTAACGTTCCTGAAACTTTTTTCATTGATTTAATCTGAGCATTACCTCCAACACGAGATACAGAGATACCTACGTTGATCGCAGGACGAACTCCAGAGTTGAACAAATCTCCATCAAGGAAAATCTGACCATCTGTAATCGAAATTACGTTTGTTGGAATATATGCAGAAACGTCACCAGCCTGAGTTTCGATAATTGGTAATGCAGTTAATGAACCACCACCTTTTACGATAGACTTGATAGAATCTGGTAAATCGTTCATGTTTTTAGCAATTCCATCATCAGCAATTACTTTACAAGCACGCTCTAATAAACGAGAGTGTAAGTAGAAAACGTCTCCAGGATAAGCCTCACGTCCCGGTGGTCTTCTTAATAAAAGAGAAACCTCACGGTAAGCAACAGCTTGTTTAGATAAATCGTCATAAACAATTAAAGCCGGACGACCTGAATCTCTAAAATATTCTCCAATTGCAGCACCTGCGAAAGGAGCATAAACTTGCATTGGAGCCGGATCAGAAGCATTAGCTGCAACAATAACTGTATAAGCCATTGCACCTTTTTCTTCTAACATTTTAGCAATTCCTGCTACAGTTGAAGCTTTTTGCCCAATTGCAACATATATACAGAATACAGGTTTTCCTGCATCGTAAAATTCTTTTTGATTTAAGATTGTATCGATACAAACAGTTGATTTACCTGTTTGACGGTCACCAATTACAAGCTCACGTTGTCCACGACCAACCGGGATCATAGCATCAACTGCTTTTACTCCAGTTTGTAATGGCTCCGTTACCGGCTGACGGAAGATAACACCAGGTGCTTTTCTTTCTAAAGGCATTTCGTATAAGTCTCCACCAATTGGTCCTTTTCCATCAATTGGAAAACCAAGAGTGTTTACTACACGTCCTACCATTTGCTCACCTACTTTAAGAGAAGCAATACGTTGCGTTCTTTTTGCTGTTGATCCTTCTTTGATTCCAGTTGATGGTCCTAAAAGTACCACACCAACGTTGTCTTCTTCAAGGTTCAATACAATAGCTTCAAGTCCGTTGTCAAATTCAACTAACTCACCATATTGTACATTCGATAGCCCGTAAATACGAGCAATACCGTCTCCAACTTGAAGTACTGTTCCTACTTCCTCTAGCGTAGCACCAGATTCAAAACCTTCTACTTGCTTTCTTAATATTGCTGAAATTTCAGCAGGTTTGATTTCCGCCATCTTAATTTATAATTTAGACACTTTTATGTGTAATAAAACTAATTACTTAACTCTCTTTTTAATACCTGCAATCTGTTTGCCACAGAAGCATTGTATTGTTGATCACCTATTCTTAAAATAAACCCTCCAATGATAGATGGGTCTACTGTATTTTCAATTGTTATTTTTTTATCTGATAAAGTCGCCACTTTTGCCAAAACTTTAGCTTCTAAAGCGGCGTCCATTGGGATTGCTGTTGTAACTTTTGCTACTTCAACACCATTACCTTCGTCAAATATTTTTTTGTATTCTAAAGCAATAGCTTCCAGAATTTCAAATCTTTTGTTTTCAAATAATAAATGAAATAACCCTTTAGTTACACCATTTACATCTGCGAAAACTTCTAAAAGAGCACTTTCTTTAACTTCAACTTTTGTAGTTGGGTTTTGAATAAAGGCACTTAATTCTTCATTACTTTCAATTGCCGTTGCAATTGACTTCATATCGTTATTGACAGCTTCGGCAACACCTTTAGAGTTTGCTAAGTCCAGAATTGCTTTTGCATAACGAATTGCTGCTCTTGTACTTGCCATAATCTTAGTTTAGCTTTACGTCACCTAACATTTTCTCTACTAATTTAGTTTGAGATTCTTTGTTAGATAATTCTTCTTTCAATAATTTTTCAGCGATGCTTAATGATAAAGTTGAAACTTGTGATTTCAATTCAGCCATAGCAGCATTCTTTTCACTTTCGATAGCAGCTTTAGCTTGCTCGATCATTTTTTGACCCGCTTCTTGTGCTTCGTTTTTAGAATCAGCAATCATTTTCTCTTTCATTTCACGAGCTTCTTTTAGCATCGCGTCACGCTCTGCACGAGCTTCATTCAAAATTCTTTGATTGTCAGCTTGTAAGTTTTCCATTTCTCTCTTTGCATTTTCTGCAGAAAGTAATGCATCTTTAATACCTTCTTCTCTTGCTGTAATAGATTCCATAATTGGTTTCCAGGCAAACTTTACTAAAAGTAAAATCAAAACCAACAAGATTAGCGCTTGCCAAAAGAATAAACCGAATGAAAAATCGTTAATTAACTTATCCATTTTATAACTATATTAAATATTTAATTTCTTTTTTTAAAAGTAACAACACCTTTAACCAACCGTTAAAGATGTTGTTAGTTCTTTCTTTATTATTTTCCTAAGATTAAAGCAGCAAACGCTAAACCTTCTAATAAAGCCGCGATAATAATCATCGCAGTTTGAATTTTACCAGCAGCTTCTGGTTGACGAGCAATCGCGTCCATAGCAGATCCACCGATTTTACCTAAACCTAAACCTGCACCGATTACTACTAAACCTGCACCTACTAAAGTTGGAATTGTTCCCATAAGTATTTATATATATAAAATTAAACTTCTAAATTAAATAATAACATTGTCTTCGTGTCCGTGCCCATGATCATGGTCGTGATCTGCAACAGCCATACCTATAAATAATGAAGATAACATTGTGAAAATGAACGCTTGCAAAAATGCAACTAAAACTTCAATTACCGAAATAAATAATGTTAGTCCTAAAGAGATTGGTAAATCTGCTGCTAAATTTTTACCTACGAAAATCATCGCGATCAAACTCATAATTACTACGTGACCTGCAGTAATATTTGCATACAAACGAATTAATAATGCAAATGGTTTTGTTAATGTTCCCAAAACTTCGATTGGAGCTAAAATAATTTTCATCGGAACTGGTACTCCTGGCATCCAGAAAATGTGTCCCCAATAATCTTTGTTAGCACTAAACTGAGTAATGATAAAAGTAAATACAGCTAAACAAACTGTGATTGCAATATTTCCTGTAACGTTAATTCCTAGTGGAGTCATACCTAATAAGTTTAACAACCATACAAAGAAAAACACCGTTAAAAGGTAACCCATAAATTTTCTGTATTTTTTCTCTCCAATATTTGGAACGGCGATCTCATCTCTGATGAAAATAATTAGCGGCTCTAATACTCTTCCGAAACCAGTTGGGATTGGTCCTTTTTTATATGACTTCGCTAATCCGGTAAACATTAAAAATAATAATACCGAAACAAAAAGCATTGACACTACATTTTTTGTAATCGAAAAATCTAATGGTTTTTCGTTTTCAGGATGTCCGTGGTCATTAAAAGTAATAGTTCCGGCAGCATCTGTTTTGTAAATTTTACCGTGAACTAATTTGTAGAAGTTTCCGTCAACTTCAGCAACTGCTTCACCGTGGTGTAATTTTGAAGAAGAGAAAATTTTCAAACCTCCGTCAATAAGAATTACAGGTAATGGAAAACCGTAATGTTTATTTTCTTTTTCATCTGAGAAGAAAACAAAATCATGAGAATCTTGTAAGTGATGATCAATAAAAGCGTCCACTTTTGCTTTTGGGTCAAGAGCTGCATGCTCCTCTTCTGACGGCGCGTTATGTGAAATTACTTTTTCTTCATGAGCGGCTTCAGCATGTACATGCGTTGAGTCATTCTCTGAATTTGCAAAACTCATTACTGGAGAACAAGCTACTAAAGCTGCAAGAATAAATTTGAGCGGTTTGTTTGAAATCACCATATCTGTTAAAAATCTTATTTTTTACGTTTCTAAAATTTGGTGCAAAGGTACATTTTTTATTAATATTCAAAAGGATATGAAAAATTATTTTTGAACCTTCTTTTGCATAATCCCCATTTTAATGCTTTTCATTTAATAATCGGACAGTTAAAAGCGTCTGAAATAACAAAAACAAAATAAATGTTATAAAAAAATTGATTTTTTCAACCATCACCTCGCTACTTTTGTTTTCCAAAATCGGTCTTAAAATTAAATAGGCTAATAACATTTGACTAGCGGTCCCAAACAGGAAAGCCATTCCGACAATTTCAAAATTCTTCTTTTTTACTACTAATAATATAAGGTATAAAAATGCCGACAGTGTGAAAAAAATCAAATACAAAAAGGCTGTACTATAATAAAAGTTTTGGGTATTAATTTCTAAAACTGAAAAAAGGGCTTTGTGCAATAAGTAAGCCGCCAAAGCAAAAAAGAATAAATATAGAATGGGTTTGTAATTTTTTAAAAGCATTTGATTTTTTTTTGCAAAGATGCAATATTTATTTCAAGCTGTTTAAAAGATGATTTACTTTGTTTTATTGATTTCGTTAACCTGACGAATTACATTGTACAAAGCCAATCCAACTCCAATCATGACAAAGATGGTGTTATAATTTAATTTTTGACTGGGATGATTTTCATCCAGCCAGGTACCAAAATAGGAAAATAAAAAAATAATGATCCCCATTTGAACGGGAATATTAATGAGCGGAAGCCACTTGTTCCTTTTGTTTTTGTTCGGTTCCTTTTCCATCTTTTAGGGTTACATCTTTAGTATGAGTTAACATGGTACAGGTAGCGGTAAAATTGGCGCCTGGTTCTATAGACAGTTTTCCTATGGCAACTTCTCCATGAATCTGTGCCGATGCTTTTATATTAAGGACTTCTAAAACTTTAATTTTTCCCTGAAATACTCCTTCAATATCGGCATTATTACAAACAATTTCGCCTTTAACAACGCCGGAGACTCCAATAACCAATTTACCTTGTGAAGTAAAATTTCCTATCAATTCTCCATCCAGTCTAAAATCGTCTTTAGCAACGATGTCTCCTACAATAGAGGTTCCTTCAACTATTCGATTCGTTTTTCCTAAAAGTTCTGTTCCGTTTTTTTTACTTTATCAAACATGATTATGGTGTTTTGGGGGCTAAGTAGGTATCGAGATTTTTCTTAATTTGAACCAATTTGTAATTATCACTCGATATGATAATTGCGGGATTCGGTATCTTATACTTTTTATCGTCTCTAAAAACTCCTGAAATATCTCTGGCGTATGCCTCTGATTTTAAACCGTGAATCACCACAAAACTTTCGGTTTTATTGTATTTATCAAAAGAAGTTGTCAATCTCTCATAATTTTCAACTAATAAAAAGACTCTGATCGCTTCTTCAATCTTTTGACGGGTTTTAGTGTCATTATTAGCAACTACATATACAATTTTCCAGTTTTTACTGTCAACAGAAGTAAAATCAAGTTTTTCTAAAGCCGGTATTTGCTTTTCTAAAATCTCGCGTGCATTTTTTCCTTCATCACTGTTTGGATAATTATCGGCAACTGATTCTAAACCTTTTTTGTAAGCGGCCAGACCATTTACTTTTCCTAAGGTATTGGCTTTTAACAATTCGTACTTAGAAACTATTTCATCACCTGAATATTGATTGATCAGATTGTCAATATTATCTAAGACGGTATCAAACTGTTCCTCCTGAAACAATTTATACCATTTTTGGTACTCTTTATCCGGTGATGCTAAATCGGCCGCATTGGTATTGTTTAAAATTTGAGCGTATCGTGAAGTCGGATAATTGTTTGTAATATCTGATTTTATCCTTTCGGCGCGGGCAGGATTTGTAATTTGATATATTTTGTACAAATTATACATCGCCGGTAAAATCAATTTTTCCTCCGGCTTATTTTTTAGTAATTGCTCCAGTTTGTCACTCGCCAGATTGTATTCCTTAAATTTTTCTTTGTAAATGAGCCCTAATTGATAGTACGCAAAATTACGTTCAACACCAATACTATCGATTGCAGCTTGTGTTTGAGGGAGTTGTTTTTCGTAGAAATCTGTAGTATATTTTTCAATAACTATAGTGTCTTTAAGTGCATTTGCAGCGTTATTATTTAAGGTGTCGTTTAATGCGGCATTATTGGCTGATTTCACAGCGGCCAATCTCCAGTTGCCTTCTAAAACCCGATTACCCCATAATTTCTTAAACTGCAATTTTCCGTAAGCAACTGTGGTAGGATTGTAAAAATAAAAAGTACTCGTACTGGTACTTGCCGTTTCATTTCCTGACGGCGGATTAAATGCTCCTATTCCGGGATTAGCCGCTCCAACTGACTGAGGGTTAACCGCTGTTGGTCCTCCATTAGCATTTGTGTTACGATCGATATTGGCCAGTTTTTCCTTTTCTTTTTCTTCTAAGATTCGTTTCTCCTCGTCTTTTTCTTTGAGAACAGCTATATAATCATTAAAATAACTTTTTCTGTCAGTCGGAGACAAACCGTATACTTTTATGATGCTATCGTTACGTTTTGCAATTGCTTCGTACTTGATAACATTGTCCAGATTTTTTCTGTTTTTTTCAATAAAAGCAAACTCTCTGGATTTAGGATCTAATTTTACTAATGTACTGTCATAATATTTGGCAGCGATAGTGTAGTTGGTATTCTTAAAATACATGTCGCCAATATTTCTGTAAGTCGACGCTATTAAATAAGGGTCTTTTGATTTTCTTCCCAATGACTTGTTGTAGAAAACCAAAGCATCCTGCTGTTCGTCATTTTTGTCAAAGAAGACTCCCATTTCATAAAATAAAACATCCAGATAAGGTCTGTTTTCACGATCTGCCACTAACTTATTGTACATTTCTAAAAACAAATCCTGATCTCCATTTTTATAATCAAACATTTGTGCCTTTTTTGCGTAGGCATGCATCATGTATTTTCGATCTGCTTTTCTGTTCATGTCAATTACACCGTCATAGTAATAGAACGCGCTATCTCTTATTCCGGCTTCCTGATACATCTGACCTAAGATAAAACGGTAACGTGCGCGGTCTTCGTTTATTCTGGTAAACTCCTCGGCGATTTTAAGTTTAGCAACTGCACTATCCTTTTTTTCCAAATTCAAATAAGCTTCTGCCAATAAAGCATTCGCATCTGAAAATGTCTGCTTGTTCAAATCTGTATTTTTTAAGAGCAGATTGATATTTTTTACTGCAATAGCATCATTACCTAAGCGCATATTGGTTTTCTCGCGCCAGATTTTCGCTGTATAAATATTACTGCTGTTCGGGTATTTGTACAAAATATAATTGAATGCCTCCAAAGCTGGAATAAACCTCTGATCATAGTATCTCGCTTTTCCAAGCATCAGATAAGCCTCGTCGATTTGCGAATTTCGCTCTCTTCCTCCAATATTCATGGAGTGCTTCTGAATCGCTTTTGTGGCCTTGGTCTCCGCCTTTTCAAAATCAGCATTTTTGGGTTTATCTCCTTGTGAAAAGTTCTCATCAAACTGCATCTTTTCGATCGGAAGCATTTTCCAGAAGTTATCCTGATTATTCGCATGAACAGCCTTTAATCCTTTGTCAAGACCAATTCCACCATTATACAAAATATTGTATTTTGTACTTAGTGCATGGGAATTTCTCGCCAAAAAATTATTTTTCTTGGTAGAACAGGCTATCAAAAAGAATAAAAAAACAATAAAAAAACTATATTTAAGAGTATTCTTTTTCAATAGAAAAGAGTTTATATCAATTAACTTCTAAAAAGGATTTTTAGTATATTGACTTGTAAAAATACGCTTCTTTTTGAAATATAGAAACTTATACTGCAAAAAACAATTCCAGTTCTTGTAAGGTTTCTTTTGAAGTTTGAATATCTTTTACAATTTCTCCTTTATTTAAGGCTACTATTCGGTCACAAACCTCTACGGTATGCTGCAAATCATGACTGGAAACCAGTACGGTAACATTTGGATTATCGGCCAGATCCTTAATGATTTTTTTTAATCGGCTTACCGTTGTCGGATCCAGATTTGCAAAAGGTTCGTCTAAAATAACGACTTCCGGATTTCCGATAAGTGTAGCAATGATACCTACTTTCTTCTGATTTCCTT
This sequence comes from Flavobacterium sp. WG21, assembly GCF_000335775.1. Taxonomy (NCBI): domain Bacteria; kingdom Pseudomonadati; phylum Bacteroidota; class Flavobacteriia; order Flavobacteriales; family Flavobacteriaceae; genus Flavobacterium; species Flavobacterium sp. WG21. The sequence continues at coordinate 22,207 of NZ_AMYW01000015.1, read as the reverse complement.
TAGATAAATCTCTTAAATATTTTTTGTTGTTCAGGATTTCTCCGTTAAAAAACTCTTCATGCTGCTGTAATAAAGCATCAATATCGGCTTTGTTCTGGTGGCGTAAATCCCCAATAAAATAAAAATATTCCTCAGGAGTTAAATACCCAATCAAAAAACTTTCATCGAGAAATGATCCTGTGAAAGATTTCCAGTTCTCGTTTGCATTCACCTGAATATCGTTGTTTATTATATTTCCCGTTGAAGGCTGAATCAAATCAAGTAACAAGCTGAAAAAAGTGGTTTTTCCCGCCCCGTTATTTCCTACTAGTCCAAAGCTCTGCCCTTTTGGAATTTCAAGATTGTTTATGTTTAAAACTGTTGTACCGTTGTATTTTTTTGAAAGTTGGTTTACTTGTATCATTTTTGAAAGTTTAATTGTTGATTTTTTTAATCGTTAATTTATTGATTTCCAATTATATGCTATCAATTTTCTAATTGACACATTTTCTAATTAACTAATTAGTTTTTTTGTTTATAAGCGCTTATGGTGCTGTACTTCTCTATTTTATATCTTTTTTCGATCAGTGAAAATACTTTTTCTTTAAAAGCAAAACCTAAAACTCCTGCTCCGGCTACAAGTGCTAATCCTATGGTTTTGTTTCCTAAATACAATCCGATTCCATAAAGTCCTAAAGGCACTAATATCTTTGGTAATGTCAGCAGCATTGCATTAACATTAAACGCTTTTTTATCTCCAAAGGCACCTCCCGCCGAACTCAAATCAATTGGCGTTTTTGTAAAAGCACCGCCCAAAAGTACCAGATGCGAATTGACTCCTATATTATAAATTGCTCCAACAACGACCGTTAAATAAATTTGCCATCCAAAGAAAAGATAAAAAGACGCCAGTATTGTAGAGATGAAAGTAGCAATAACAATCAGCCACCATTTTGACGTTATGTAACCGCGATACGGAATATTCTGGGTCATCATTAATTGGTAATACGAACTATCCCAGCTCGGTACAAACTGTCCGAAGACAAATAAGAATCCACCTGAAACAAATATTCCGGCAAAAATGGTCATCACCTCGGGCTGTTGTTTGTTTCCGAAAAAGATAAGTCCGTAAAACAAAAAGATAAAACTCATTACCAGAGTCGTTTTTGATCTTTTGTTTCTCTTAATCAATTTGATATCGTTTTTAAGAAAGGTTCCTAATGTTCCGAATTGATTCAGCCAAGAAAGATTTTCAGTGGTAGCAATGTCTTCTTTTTGTGAAAGTCCTGCATCTAAAAACAAATTATTCTTGAAATATTTGAAAGTAAACAGATAGAGCCCTATCAAAATCAAAGCAGGAATCAAAAACAGTCCTTTTGTTGCATAAAAACCTTGAAAAATTGGCATTGTAAAACTCGTAATATCAAAGAGTTTATAATACTGTGCGGCTCCTAAAGCGATAATTGCTCCAACAAAAACAACAAACAACTTGTCGATATTACTTAGAATAATATTCAAAAAATTGTTGATATAAATTAAGGAGAATGCCGCTAAAAACCAGAAGATAACTCCCAAAAGATCATAACCTTCTAAAACTAAAACTATTGAGAAAGGAATAAAAAACAGTGCATGAACCCAATTGAAAAAAGACAATGCTGTTTTGCCTAATGAAAAATGAACAATGGTCGGTTTTTTGAACGGTAGAATTAATAATGGTTTAATATTCAAAACCGGAATTGCCTGCATCAATAAACGAATCACCAGATCGGAAAGAAAATAGTAAATCAAAAATTGGTTGATTGTCACCAGAGGCTCCAGTTTCATTTTTTTTAAAATATAGAATGCTCCTATTCCGGCTCCAACAAAAAGCAAGGAAAAATAGACCATTAAAAAACCTAATAAAACTTTCATCACGACACTTGTGCCGAATGATGCAGATCTAACAAAGGCTTTCCATTCCAGGTAAATAAACTTTTTAATCATGGTTATTTGTTTTGAGTTTTCTAGTATGTGATCAAATGTAAGAAAACGTTACAAAAAAAGTTAAAAATAATCGTTTAGTGCCTGTCAATTAACTGTCGTTTGCTACTTTTGCATAAAAAATACAATCATGCCTTCATTCTTAAAACTAATAATTAAAGAGGTAAAACGAGAAACTGCTGATGCTGTTTCTGTACTTTTTAATGTTCCTGAAGAACTAAAATCGGACTATAAATTTATAGCCGGACAATACATAAATTTAAAATTAACTCTTGATAACCAAGAGATTCGTCGTGCTTATTCTATTTGTTCTGCGCCTGAAAGCAACGAATTACGTATTGCTGTAAAAGCAGTAAAAAATGGTTTGTTTTCTCAATTTGCCAATACGAGACTTAAGGCTGGAGATGTTCTTGAAGTAGGTCATCCGGAAGGAAAATTTACTTTTGAACCAGATGCTGAAAGACAAAAAAACTATGCGGCTTTTGTGGCCGGAAGCGGAATTACTCCGGTACTTTCTATTATTAAATCGGTTTTAAAAAGTGAGCCAAAAAGTTCATTTGTATTGGTTTATGGAAACAAAACTCCTGAAGATACTATTTTTTACCAGGAATTACATGATTTACAATTACAGTATGTAGGTCGTTTTTTCATCCATTATGTTTTTAGTCAGGCTAAGGCTGAAAATGCTTTGTTTGGAAGAATTGATAAATCGGCAGTAAATTTTGTTTTGAACAACAAACACAAAGAATTACAATTTGACAAATTTTTCTTGTGTGGTCCTGAAGAAATGATCGATACGGTTTCGGGAATTTTAAAGGAGAAGAATGTAAAAGAATCGGCAATTAAATTTGAACTTTTTACTTCTTCTACTCAGGAAAATAAAATCAATACTTCATTAGAAGGACATACAAAAATTACGGTTTTGGTTGATGATGACGAAGTTTCATTCGAAATGTCTCAAAAGCAAACCATCCTTGATGCCGCTTTAAAACAAGGAATCGACGCTCCATACTCTTGTCAGGGTGGAATTTGCAGCAGCTGTCTGGCTCGTGTAACTTCCGGAAGTGCTGAAATGACTAAAAACTCGATTTTAACAGATAGCGAAATCGCTGAAGGTTTAATTTTAACCTGCCAGGCACATCCTACTTCAGAGTCTATTTATGTAGATTATGATGATGTTTAATCGTTAAAATCTCAAAATATTCAAATTCCAAATCTCAAACTTACAATTGGGATTTGGAATTTTTTTTGTTTTATAATTATTAGCAACCTTTGTAAAACTTGAATTTGGGACCTAAAAATTACGTTATGAAATCTGTACAGGAAATTTTTAAAAATAAAGAATATCTTCTGGATGAACCTGAAGTTGAAAAACTTCTGGAATATTGTGAAGAACTTCAGGATGAACTTATAGAATTTAAATTTCAGAAGACAAACAATAAAGAACTCGCCATGCTGGATATGCTTAAAGAAGTTATAAAAGGCTGTGATGCTGTCGAAAAAGAACAAATGGAACACGAACGATTTGGTTATGAAGCACCAAATTATCAAGCCACGATTTCGAATCTAAAAAGTTATATTTATAGCAGATGCCGGGATGAGAAAATTTGGCTCTAATTGCAATTATAATAAAAGCATTTTTTCGATAAAATATTGCTGAATTTTTATTATATTAGAGGTAAAATTATAGCAATCACAATCTCATGTGTTCTTCTGTAGATTTGTAGCGCTAAATCAAATTTGTCAACAGTTTAAATCTTAAATATTATGACAATACATCACTTACTTCGTTTATCCTTTATAGCACTTTTTGTAATAACAGCTCTTTTTTGTATCTACTTTATCATTAAGAAACAACAAAATAAAAAAGGTCCCAAGTTACTTACCAAAGAAAAATATAGTGCCACAATGATTGGTAAAATGACCGAAATAAATGTTTCTGAGAAGAATACTTTTAATATCTGGCCCTACATAAGCAAATTAAAAGCTGCTAAAATACTATCGAACAAAATTAAAGAGTCACAATTGGTGCACAAAATCTACAGAAATTCAACGGAGGATTTTGAGCACATTTTATTGTCTACAGAAAAAGAAAATCATTTTGTTGTAATCGTTGCTAATAAAACCAAAAAGAAAACAGTTGGCTACTTTTTCTATGATTTAAACGGATTATATGCTTAACTGAATCTTCGTGACTATATCTTTGGGTGAAATCGATCTCATAGCGTCTTCGTAACCTTCAACGATTTTGTTTCCATAAACAGATGTTGGTAATTTTGGATATTGATTTCTGTCTGAAACCAAAGCATTTTCCATTGTTTGTCCGAATGGTAAAAATCCGGCATACGGATGTGTAGCACCCCAAAGTGTAATGACTTTTACTCCCAGCATTGCTGCAATATGAGCATTTCCGGAATCCATAGAAAGCATAACGTCTAAATTACTAATGAGCTGTAGTTCCTGTTGAAATTTAATTTTTCCAGCCACATTAACTACATTTTCAAAGGATTGTGAAAACGAATCCAGGATTTCAATTTCTTTCTTTCCTCCACCAAAAAGTAAAATGGTATACGTTTTATTCTCTGCCAATTTTGCAATTACTTCCTGCATTAAATCTTGTGGATATACTTTAGAATTGTATTGTGCGAAAGGTGCAATCCCAATTAATTTTTGGTTTTGATCACCAATGATTTCTAAAATATCTGAGTCTAATTTTGCTTTTTGCGGGAATTCAGGATTTGATATGTCTAAAGGAAAACCAAGTTTTTCAAATACTTTTGCATGCCTTTCAAACATGGTTGGCAATTGTGCAAAAATTTTATTCTCGGCACGAGTTAATTCTTTTTTACCTTCACGTCCTTTGTCAACTGTGGCTCTTTTTTTTCCGCTTAAAGAAAAAAGAAGGCTTACAATTTTGGATCTCAGAACATTATGAAGATCAGCAAAAGCATCGATTTTGAGTTTTTTTACATCACTGTATAATCTAAGTAGCCCTGCAAATCCTTTGTGACGTTGCTTTTCATCAAAAGCAAAAAACTCAAGATTTGGGATTCCTTCAAAAAATGGCTTAAAAAACGGTCGTGAAATTACGGTGATTTTAACCGTTGGATACTGCTTCACAAAAGTGCGTAAAACAGGAACCGTCATGGCGACATCTCCCATTGCGGATAGTCTCATGACGGCTATATGCTTTATTGTATTGGACAACTCTGCCAAATTATTTTTTGTTTTGATATAAAACAGGATTCAATTCATCGTCATTGTACATTTTCATTTGTTTGTACACTTTCATGAATTTATCTCCATTTTCAATGTCAGTCAATAAATCATCAATTGCAGTTGATAAATCACTTCTTTGTTCTAAAAGTACATTTAATTTCTCCTGACATTTATCTCTGTGCTCCTGTGAAGCTTCAGCACGAGTTGCCTCCTCATGCATATGATAAATTTTTAAAGCTAAAATAGACAATCGGTCAAAAGCCCAAGCCGGACTTTCAGAATTGATTTTTGCCCCGTCTTTTACTTTTACTTCACTGTATTTTTGTAAAAAGTAGCTGTCGATATATTCCACCATATCTGTACGCTCCTGGTTTGAGGCATCGATTCTTCTTTTTAGAGTCAAAGCCGCTACCGGATCAATTTGCGGATCACGAATGATATCTTCAAAATGCCATTGAACAGTGTCAATCCAGTTTTTCAAATACAATAAGTGTTCAAATTTATCCTTTGGGTAAGGATTGTTTATAGGTTGATCAACATTATCAAATTGATGATAATCTTTAATGCTTTGTTCGAAAACAGAATATGCTAATTTTGAAAACATGTCTTTATTTATTAGAGTCACAAAGATACTTTTTATACTTTTATGGTGTGAAGAAAACGATTAATTTTTCGTTATTGCACTACAATCTATCCATAATTCTAAAAATTCAGTATGAAAATTCATTATATCTCCAAAAATAACAGCGTATTAAATCACTTTTTAGGCCAAATCAGAAATGTTAATGTTCAGAACGACAGCATGCGTTTCCGAAGAAATATTGAACGAATTGGCGAAATTATGGCTTATGAACTGAGCAAGGATCTGGCTTATAAAAATGTTGAAATTCAAACCCCGCTTGGCATTAAAAATACGACTGAAATAGAGAGTGATTTAGTTTTATGTTCCATTTTAAGAGCCGGTTTACCGCTGCATAACGGTTTTTTAAATTACTTTGACCATGCCGAGAATAGTTTTGTTTCGGCTTGCCGATACCATCCAAATAACGATGCCGAATTCGAAATTAGAGTTGAATACCAGGCTGTTTCAAACATAAACGACAAAACTGTTTTACTTCTTGATCCAATGTTGGCAACGGGTCAGTCTATCGTTGCTGTTCACGAAAAACTAATTCAAAATGCAACTCCAAAAGAGATTCATATTGTTGTAGTTATTGCTGCTCCGGAAGGTGTTGCTTTTCTGGAAGAAAATCTTCCGGAAAACTGTCATTTATGGGTCGCTTCTTTAGATGAAAAGCTAAATGAAAAAAATTATATTGTTCCGGGTCTTGGCGATGCCGGAGATCTTGCTTACGGAAGTAAATTATAATTGAGAGAAAAATGTAAATAAACTACACAAAATCAACACATAAAAAACAATTTCATTATTGAGCTTTTGTTGCATATATTCTACATGACTTGCTGCCATAATAGTCAAGGGCGCAACACTAAAAAAGAGCAAATCGTTACTTTTATCCGGCGATAGAATATAAACAAAGGCTGCAATAAAGAAACAAGCTACTACCTTTTTGTATGAAGAATGTACTATTTGTGGTCGATTTGACAAGGTAGTCAACATCGAAACTACAAAAAATAAGGCTACGGCCACATAGATTGAAAGTGCTCCGTTTTCATAATTGCTCTTGAAATAATCAATGTTAAAATCGATTACAGCACGTTTCTGAAAAAAATCAGTGATATCAATATGGAAAATTAAAGAGACCAATAAAAAGATTATGAACACTGCTACAAGTGCTATAAAAGGTAAAATCCAGTTTCTATAATCTCTGGAAACATGGAAAACTATTGAGATAAAAACTAAAATCAGGAAAAGAATACACCAAAATTGAAATAAAGAGGCTATTAAAATCCAAAATGATGCATCAAATATTTTTTCCTTAGAAGCTTTCAACGACTGCAGCGAAATCAATCTTCGAAGTGCCAGAAGTATAAAAAAGTTACCATATATTACATTGGCATTGTTAAATATTGTGGGGAAAAACAATAGAAACAATAAGTAAAAAAATATCGCGTAACCATTGTCTTTACTGAGTCCGTTCTTTTTTACGATAAAATTTATCAGGAAAAATGAGGCCAGAATAAAGCACAATAAGCTCACTTTTTGGAATGCCAAAAAATAAGATGTTATCCAGGAAGGTTCCTGAATTTGAAACAGAAAAAGAAAACCAGTATTAAAATTACGACCAATGAATAATTTAATGGTGTAGATTTTTTAAAAACACTTGTTATCATAAGGATATTTTATACTTTTGTGATTGTAAATATAATACTTGTTTAAAAAGGAAAACCAACAAGTTGAAAAAAGATTCTGCTAACAGACTTCTGGTTTCAATGCGTTACACAACAATAAATAACATATAATTTTATAAAATTATGACAGCTTTTTTTGAAGGAATACAGTACTTATTCGTTAACATTTTATTCGCACCACTTGATTTTTTACGTCGTTTGGAACTTGTTACATGGTTTGGTGCTAATACGATCAACTGGATTTTCATGATCATCTGTTCATGCGCAATCGTTTATTGGATTAAACAATTACGCATTTTTGATGATGCCGGAACAGAAAACCAAGATACTACGGCTCACTCTTTTTTAAAGTAAGTCGAAGCCGATATCTTTTCTAAAATACATCTTATCAAAGCTTAGTTTATCTATGTTTTGGTAAGATTTTTTTATGGCCTGTTGAAAATCGTCTCCATAAGAAGTTACCGTTAATACACGTCCTCCATTACTCACGATACTATCGTTTTCTAATTTTGTACCTGCATGAAAAACAATAGAATCTTCAATATTTTCTAAACCGGTAATTACTTTTCCTTTTTCAAATTCTTCAGGATATCCACCGGAAACCACCATAATAGTAGTAGCACTTCTTGGATCAACTTTTAATTCGAATGTATCTAATTTTTGATTGGCTACCGAAAGGAACAATTCCACTAAATCAGATTCTAATCTCGGTACTACAACTTCAGTCTCAGGATCTCCCATTCTTACGTTGTACTCAATTACGATTGGTTCATTTTTTACATTGATCAAACCAATAAAAACGAATCCTTTATATTCAATTCCATCCTTTTGAAATCCTTCGATAGTTGGTTTTACAATACGTGTTTCAATTTTTTCCATCAAAACAGCATCAACATAAGGAACCGGAGAAACAGCTCCCATTCCACCTGTATTTAAACCTGTATCACCTTCACCAATACGTTTGTAATCTTTTGCTGTAGGAAGGATTTTATAGCTTTTCCCATCAGTCAAAACAAAACAGCTTAATTCAATTCCGTCCAAAAATTCTTCAATTACCACTTTTGAACTCGCTGCTCCGAATTTTTCGTGAACCAGCATGTTTCTCAATTCTGTTTTAGCTTCTTCTAAATCCTGAATAATCAAAACTCCTTTTCCTGCAGCCAAACCATCGGCTTTTAAAACGTATGGAGGTTGTAATGTTTCTAAAAAAGCACATCCGTTCTCTACCGTTTCAGCCGTAAAACTGTCGTAAGCAGCAGTTGGAATATTATGTTTCATTAAAAACTCTTTGGCAAACTCTTTACTTCCTTCTAACTGAGCTCCTAATTTTGATGGCCCAATAACCGGAATATGCTGTAAGCTCTCGTCATTTTTAAAATAATCGTAAATCCCTTTAACCAAAGGATCTTCCGGGCCTACGACTACCATTTTTACATTCTCCTGAATTACAAATGCTTTGATTGCATCAAAATCTGTTGGAGACATTGCAACATTTGTAGCAATTGCCGACGTTCCAGCATTTCCAGGTGCAACAAAAAGTTTTTCGCAAAGCGGACTCTGAGTCATTTTCCAGGCAAAAGCATGTTCTCTTCCGCCCGATCCCAATAGTAAAATTGTCATGGTGTAGTTGTATTTAGTTGTGGTGCAAAAATAATTGCTTTTACACGTAAAAAATAATTAAATCTTAAAAAGTTGTTGATTGTTCTCTGTTAGTAATTTGATAGTATTATTTTTGACGAAAATTAGCTCCTCAAATGATTTCTCTTTTCGATATTTCGCTGCAATTAAATGGTTTTCCGATTAAGAAAGCCAGAACTCAATTGGATGAAATCAGAAATTTATCGGAAGAACAGTATGCACATTTTCTTCAAAACAGAAAAGAAGAAATCGTAGCTTTTCATTTGAAAAACAATTCTTTCTACCGGGAATTGGCTGGAGGTAATACAAAATTGGAATGGAAAAATTTACCCATCCTGAACAAACAAAATTTACAAAAACCACTAGAAGAAAGGCTTTCAAAAGGCTACACCTTAAAAAATGTGTACCTCAATAAAACTTCAGGATCTAGTGGAACTCCTTTTGTTTTTGCCAAAGATAAGCATTGCCATGCCCTGACCTGGACTTCGATTTTTATGCGTTTTGGCTGGTACAATATCGATTTTAATCGCTCATATCAAGCTCGATTCTATGGTATTCCGATGAATTTTACCGGATATTATAAAGAACGAATTAAAGATTTTTTGACACATCGTTTCCGATTTCCGGTTTTCGATTTATCTGATGGCGTTCTCGAAAAATTTCTGCAAAAATTCAAAACTAAAAAATTCGATTATATCAACGGTTACACGAGTTCGATTGTTTTATTTGCTAAGTATTTAGAACAAAAAAATCTTATCTTAAAAGAAGTTTGTCCCTCTTTAAAAGCTTGTTTCGTTACTTCGGAAATGCTTTTTGAATCCGATAAAAAACTCTTAGAAAAACAATTGAATGTTCCAATTATTAATGAATATGGCGCTTCAGAACTTGATTTGATTGCTTTTGAAAACTTAAAAGGCGAATGGCAGGTTAATTCGGAAACGCTTTTTATAGAAATTTTAGATGAAAACAATCAGATTCTTCCATATGGAAAAGAAGGCCGAATTGTGATTACATCTTTGTTTAATAAAGCACATCCCTTTATCAGATATGATATAGGTGATATCGGAATTTTGGATGAAAAAAGTACTCCGCAGAAACCCATTCTAAAAAAACTTATTGGAAGGACCAATGATATTGCTGTCTTACCAAGTGGGAAAAAAGCACCGGGTTTAACCTTTTATTATGTTACTAAAAGTATTATTGAAGACGATGGAAACGTTAAAGAATTTACCATCAAACAAACACAATTAAATACTTTTGAAATTGAATATGTTAGTGATAATGAATTAAATGTAACGCAAATTCAAAAGATAGAAAAGGCAATTACGGTATATTTAGAACCAAATTTAACTTTCAGCTTTACCCGAAAAATAGTTTTAGACAGAAGTAAAAGTGGAAAGTTAAAACAATTTAAATCTTACCTTTGATATAAATAAAATCCTACATTTGTTTTTTTTAATCAAAACTTATGGAAGATCAATCTTTACTTTCTGAAGAAACTATTTCTAACAAAATATATTATATCCGTAATCAAAAAGTGATGTTGGATAGTGATTTGTCGCTGCTTTATGATGTGGAAACAAAAAGATTAAATGAACAGGTAAAAAGAAATTTATCTCGCTTTCCAAAAGATTTCATGTTTCAACTTACTGAAAACGAATTTGAAAACTTGAAGTCGCAAATTGCGACTTCAAGTTGGGGCGGAAGCAGAAAATTACCTTTTGTTTTCACTGAACATGGCGTTATGATGTTATCAAGCGTTTTAAAAAGTGATAAAGCCATTCAAACTAATATACAAATTATGCGCATTTTCACCAAAGTGAGAGAAATGCTGCTAGATACAACTGAAATTAAAGTGGATATTCTTCAGATTCAAAAGAAGTTAGAAAATCATGACAAAAATATTGAATTGGTTTTTCCTATTTAGATGAACTAACCGAGAAAAAAGAAGATGGAAATGAGAGAGTAAAAATTGGTTATAAAAAATAAGCAAATTCACAGTTCGCTATTTAAGAAATTATTCCATTCTGATTAAATTCCAATTTAAACTTTACTTTTGCCGAAAGAATGTTTTTAGAAAGAATCTAATAGTCCCATGAAAATCACCCTAATCGCAGGTGCAAGACCTAATTTTATAAAAATAGCACCTCTTATTAACGCTATAAAAGACAAGCAAAATCAAGGCTTTGATGTTTCCTTTCGTTTGGTTCACACAGGACAGCATTACGATAAAAACTTAAGTGATACCTTTTTCGAAGAATTAAATATTCCAAAACCAAATGTAAATCTGGAAGTAAAAAGTGGCTCTCAGGCAGAACAAACAGCTGCAATTATGATTGCTTTCGAAAAGGAACTTATTCAAAATCCTTGTGATTTAGTTTTGGTTGTTGGTGATGTAAATTCTACTATGGCGTGTTCGATTGTAGCCAAAAAATGCAATACTAAGGTAGCACACGTTGAAGCGGGAATTCGTTCCGGAGATTTAACAATGCCGGAAGAAATCAACAGAATGCTGACAGATAGCATTACGGATTACTTTTTTACGACCTCCACATCCGCTTCAGAAAATTTATTAAAACTAGGATCAAATCCTGAAAATGTACATTTCGTAGGAAATGTTATGATCGATACTTTATATCAGAACATCAATAGAATTTCGGCTCCGGATTTTTGGGAAGAACATCAGCTTAGTGAAAAAAACTATATTGTTCTAACCTTACATCGTCCCGGAAACGTAGACGAAGTTTCTTCTCTTATTGCTTTACTACATGGAATTGATGATTTAGCTCAAGGCAAAAAAATATTGTTTCCAATTCATCCCAGAACACAGGCTATCTTAAGCGAAAGTTCAACTAAGTTTAAAAATATCCTCTTTGTTGCTCCACAAAGCTACCTGAATTTCATGTATTTAATAAAAAACAGTTTTGCCGTTATTACTGATAGCGGTGGTATTTCTGAGGAAACAACCGTAATGGAAATTCCTTGTTTTACTATGCGAAATAACACTGAGCGTCCCGAAACCGAAACCATTGGTTCAAATACTATTGTTGGAACGTCATTAGAAAATTTACAAAAAGTATACGGTTCATTTTTAAAAAATGGTCCCAAGAAAAGTGGTGTCCCGGATTTATGGGATGGAAAAGCATCGGAACGAATTGTTTCAATTTTACTGGCTAAAAAATAATGAAGGATATTCTAATCATATCAAACTATTATCCACCCGAAAAAGGTGCTGCGGCCAATAGAATAGAACAACTAGCTTTAAAATTGGATCAAAATGGTTATGAAGTTTCGGTAATTTCTCCGCTTCCTAATTATCCAAAAGGCGAATTATTTCCGGAATATGAAGGCCGGTTTTCTGTTACCGAAAAAATCCAGAACATTACCTTAAAACGTCTTTGGATCTATCCGAGTAACAGTTCGAATATCTTTAAACGAATTGTCTCGACACTATCGTTTTCAAGTACTTTGTTTTTTTATTTATTGTTTGCCAAGACACCTAAAAAAGTAATTGTACAATCACCGCCACTATTACTTTCGTTTGTTTCTGTTTTTGTACTTTGGATTAAGGGTAAAACAATCCTTTTGAATGTTTCAGATCTTTGGCCAACTGCCGCTATCGAATTGCAGGTATTAAAGAAAAACAGTATTTCACACCAAATTTTGCTTTTTATTGAACGTTTTATTTACCAAAAAGCAACGCATATTTTTGGGCAATCTAATGAAATCATTACCCATATTCATTCCGTCTTTCCCGAAAAAAAATGTTTTCTATATCGTAATTACCCGGATCATTTTGTTGAAGATTTCCTCGAAGAAAAAAACAATTCCAGCGAACCTATTAAACTATTCTATGCCGGACTATTAGGCGTTGCGCAAGGAGTTTTTGAACTTATTCAGCAATTGAATTTAGAAAATGGCAACATCGAACTGCATATTTTTGGTGATGGTGCCGAGAAAACTCAGATTGTGAATTACCTCAACCAAAATCCAACTAAAAAAATTGTTTTTCACGGAATGTTAGAACGAAATGTTTTGCATGAAACTTTAAAAAATTTAGATATTGCCCTTGTTCCGCTCAAGACAAGGATTTACGGCTCTGTTCCGTCCAAAATATTTGAATATAGTGCTTTAGGATTTCCAATACTTTACTATGGAGGAGGCGAAGGAGAAAATATTGTAGAAGAGAATAACCTTGGTTGGGTAGTTCCCGTTGAAGATTTCCAACAATTAAATACAACTTTAGGAACAATATCGACATTAGGTAAAGCAGAAATTCAGAAGATGAAAAAGGCTATTTTTCTTCATGCCAAAAGTCATTTTAATTTGGATCAGCAAATGAAGGAACTCATCGAAAAGAATGCTTTTTAAGTAACTTAATAAAAAACGGGCAATTATTCTGGAAATAATTGCCCGTTTAAATTTTCTTATTTGATATAGTTCGAAAAATCTTTGTGTTCTTCTTTTGAAAGCTCTTCTTTCGAAAGTGATCTGAAATAATCATACGTAATTTTCATTCCTTCAGAACGGCTTACTTTTGCTTCCCAACCCAATAACTCTTTCGCTTTTGTGGTGTCTGGCTGGCGTTGTAACGGATCATTTACCGGTAATGGATGGTAGACTACCTTTTGATTGGTTCCTGTTAATTTAATGATCTCTTCTGCAAAATCCTTAATCGTAATCTCATCCGGATTTCCAATATTTACGGGATATACATAATCTGAATGCAACAGTCTAAAAATACCTTCGACCTGATCGTCTACATAACAAAATGAACGTGTTTGCATTCCATCCCCAAAAATGGTTAAATCTTCCCCGCGCAATGCCTGTCCGATAAAGGCCGGAATTACACGCCCGTCGTTCAGACGCATTCTTGGGCCGTAGGTGTTAAAAATACGTACAATTCTAGTTTCTACCCCATGAAAAGTATGGTAGGCCATGGTAATCGATTCCTGAAAGCGTTTGGCTTCATCATAAACCCCGCGTGGACCAATAGTGTTTACGTTTCCGTAGTACTCTTCGGTTTGCGGATGAACCAGAGGATCTCCGTAAACTTCGGATGTTGATGCAATTAAAATTCTCGCTTTTTTAACACGGGCTAATCCCAATAAATTATGTGTTCCCAGAGATCCTACTTTTAAGGTCTGAATTGGAATTTTTAAATAATCAATCGGACTTGCAGGTGAAGCAAAATGTAAAATATAATCTAAATCACCTGGAATGTGCACAAACTTGGTGATATCGTGGTGGTAAAATTCGAAATGTTCTAATTTGAATAAATGCTCTATGTTTTTAAGATCTCCGGTAATCAAATTATCCATTCCGATAACATAATATCCTTCTTTGATAAAACGATCACATAAATGCGATCCCAGAAATCCGGCTGCTCCTGTAATAAGTATTCTTTTCATAGTAATTATTTATACCTCGCAAATGTAACTGATTTGAAAATTATAAAAACTATTCTATAAAAAAACTGCCTAAAAAAATAATTAGGCAGCTCTTTAGAATATCACAAAGAAAAACATTGAAAGCAATTACTTCTTGTCTAGCTTTGCTTCAAGTATTTCAATTCTTTTATTTTGTTCAATAATATAAAGCGTTAATTCTTCTATTTTTTGCAAAAGAGCATTACTCATTTCTCCTACCTGTAGTCCTTTTTCTTTTATTTCCTGAGCGGAAGGGACACTTGGTAAGTGATTATTCTCTTTCGTGAATTTTTCTACCTCAGCTAAAGTTGGCATCACATAATCCGATTTTAAATCCGATTTACCTGTGTAGTACTTTTGAAAAACATAATCTGCAGGGACCTGTAAATCCACCCTCACCTCTTCGGCATGGATTTTACCTTTTACCGTAAGTTTTTCATCAGGATTGATTGAACCTATACCTACATTACCATCAATCCTAATTTTAATTCTCTCTAAACCATCAGTGAAAAAATTCATTCCAAAGTAACCGGAATGTGAAACTATCGGCTCATTCGCAACATTTTTTGAAATAGACATTCCATAATGAGCTATTGTCCCATTTCCACTTGCAAAGTTATCTGCTGTGCTAAAACCAATTTTTTGATTAGCCCCTACACTCGAAATATCACCATTTATCTGGAGTTTTGCATTTGGATTTGTGGTTCCAATTCCGACATTTCCATTAGTATCAATTCTCATTCGTTCAGTACCTGAAGTAAAAAAATTCATTCCAAAATAACCTGAAGAAGACAACATTGGTATGTTTAATGCATCTTTTACATAAGACATTCCATAGTGAGCTACAGTACCTATTCCACTTGTAAAATTATCTATTGTGTTAAAACCAATTTTTTGATTTGCTCCGGTAACTGAAATATCACCCCCATTTACATGAAGTGCTGTACTTGGTGATAATGTACCTATACCAACATTTCCACTAGATTCGATCTTATTTTGACTATAACCAAACGTTGTTACTAAAATAGCCGCTGGTAAAAACAAATATTTCATATTTTTAAATGTTTAAAGATTTGAAAAATTATGCAATTATAGGAATTATTCTACAGTTTAAAAACTTTAAACTAAAATCCTTTTTTTAATTTCTTCTCAACAAACTCTTCCATTTCATTTTCAAAACGTTCCTTCGAAAACTTCATCGCATGCTCCCGAATTACTGTCGAACTAAATTTCATCTTTTCAAAATCAATCACTGCTTGTTTAATCCTTTCTGATGATTGTTCCTGAAAAAAAACTCCTGTCTTATTTTCAACAACTGTTTCTAAAGTCCCCCCTTTTCCTAATGCAATAACCGGAGTTCCACAGGCCTGTGCTTCAACCGGAATAATTCCGAAATCTTCTTCAGCGGCAAAAACAAATGCTTTTGCTTTTTGCATGTAATTTTTTAAACTATTGGTTTCTACAAATCCAACAAACTCAATATTACTTTTAGCAATTGTCTGAAGTTTTTGAAACTCCGGTCCGTCCCCTGCAACAATTAATTTTAAATGTGGCAATTCATTAAAAGCTTCTACTATTAATTGTGTTTTTTTATAAGAAACTAATCGTGAAGCTGTAAGATAATAATTATCCTTCTGTTCTTCTAAACTAAAAAATTCAACATCGACAGGAGGATAAATAACCGTTGCTTCACGATTATAAATTTTCTTTATTCTTTGTGCTATATAATTAGAATTGGCAACAAAATAATCGACATTTTCAGAGTTTGAGACATCCCATTTTCTTATTTTCTGCAAAACATACTTTGCATAAAATCCTTTTAAACCCTTATCTAAGCCTGAATCTTTTAAATACTGATCCTGCAAATCCCAGGCATATCGCATAGGCGAATGACAATAACAAATATGAAGCTGATCTTTTCGGGTCCGCGCTCCTTTCGCTACAGCAGATGAGGAACTAATTATTAAGTCATAATCACTTAAATCAAATTGTTCTATGGCTGTTGGAAATAACTGTAAAAATTTACGATGGTTTTTCTTTACCGTTGGAAGTCTTTGAATAAAGCTAGTCTTTACCTTTTTTCCATTTAGAATAAACTTTCGGTCTTCATCATTTAAAAAATCAATCAGTGCGAAGTGATCAAAATCATTCCATATTGAATTTATAGAATGTATTACTTTTTCAGCACCTCCATTTACATAATACCAATCGCTAATTAATGCTTTTTTCAAATCTCTCATCTAGTTATTTTTCAAATCGTCGAGTATAGAAATATAATTTTGTGACGCTTTTTCCCAGCTAAATTTCTGAGATGCCTCAAACGACTTTTTGCAAAGATCGTTATAACTTTGCGAACGAATTAAATCTTCGATTTTTTGTGCTAATTCTGCCGGGACATCTGGATTAAAAAATGTGGCGATTCCATCGTATAGTTCTCTATATACGGGAATATCCGACAAGATGCATGGGGTAGAAAGACTCATTGCTTCAAGCGCCGAAAGCCCAAATCCTTCATAAAAAGAAGCATTTATAAGTGCTTTTGCTCCTCTTATCTGTTTTTCTAGCTCAGAATCTGAAACTTCATTTAAGAATTCTACTCTTGAATCATATTCTAAAATATCTTTTCTAAATACATTATTAAAAGAACCTCCAATAATTTTCAACTTATAATGATTGAAATCCAATAACTTAAAAGCTTCTAAAATTACTTTAATATTTTTTCTTGGATCTAAAGAACTTACCGCTATAAAATAATCTGTATTTTGATTTTTTTCTTCATTAAAATCAAAAAAACTGGCCAAATAAATCACTTCTATTTTTGATTGTTCAATATTGGGGTAAAATTTCAAAATTTGTTTTTTTGAAAAATGACTAACTGTAATAATTTTTAAGGCTCTTCTTAAATTAAAATGAAACAAAAGGTTATAAACAAGAGCAAACTTCCAATTAAACCAATTTTTATTCTCTTTTACCGCCATATCATGAATGACGATTAAATTTTTCTTAAATAGAATTGGAGCTGTATTACAAAAATTAATCAATAAGGAAACTTTGTTCCTAAATAAGAAAAAAGGTAATTCTACTTGTTCCCACAAATAACCCGAAAAAAATCCTGTCTTTACACAATTAAATGACTCTGCGGCAGGATTCAAGAAAGTTTTATTAGGGCAAACAAAAAGAATATCCTCTTTATAATGTTGTTGTAAATGTTTGCTTATTTCTGTAGCCACCCTTTGAACTCCTGTTCCTCTTTGAGTTAAAAAACGGCCATTGATTACAATTTTATTCTTCATCCTGAATTGTATTTTCGATTGGGAACACAAAAAGAAAACAGAACCAAATAAACAAATAAATTCCAAGTTGTCTGCTTAAAAGATTTTCAAATAAACTTTGGAATGAAAAAATCAATATGAAAAAAAAGGAATATGCATTTTTGTTTTTAATAAAATTCCAGAAATGAACACCAAAAATTCCTAAAAATAAAATTAGTCCCAATAAACCGTAACAAACAAAAAACCAAAGGTATTGATTATGGGTGTTGTACTGATAATTGTATTTTCCAATCCACCAATACGGACCACTTGATATTTCTTTTGAATTATAACATTCAATTAATTTTTTATCCACTTTCTCACTGCTAAAAGTTCCGATAAAATAATTAAACTCTTGTTCATCAATAATATTTTTTGCACAGGTCCATATTGCAATTCGAGGTTCTCCTTTTTCTATTGCAAGTCTTTGTATAGCATATTTATTCGTCAAAACAGTAACAACTAAAATGCATAAGAACCCTGCAAAATAAGCTATCTTCCTTTCTTTTAAAAAAATAAAAAGACAAATTAGTACCGAAACCCCCATTGCAAGTCTTGCGGCAATAATGAACAAAGTAAAAATCATCAGGCCGATAAATAAATAGAGTATTCCTTTTTTTACTGTGGCTCTATCCAATAAAAACTTAACACAAAATATTGATAATAAACAATTTAAAGAAAAATAAGGTCTTTCTATTAAGAACTTATTTTCGACCAAAGCGGTAAAGTTTTCAAAACTTTTAGATGCTGAAAAAAAATGATACTGTAATACAATACAATTAATATAAAGTGTGTGTATCAATTGCAGAATTAAAAAGGAAAAAATAAAAAACTTTATCTCCTTTTCACTTATCCTTTTTACTAAAAACAATAATGGAATAAAAATAAAACCAAGTGACCGAATAATTAATTTTGACGAAAAATCATAATTCAAAAAGAAGGACAACAAGTACAATATATAGATTGATCCGAATAATAAGCTTAATAATTTAACCGCAAAATTATCTTTAAAATCTTTCGCCCCAGAAATATTCAATAGTAGCAAAAACAAAATAAATGGTGTCGCTAAAGAAATTTTAAAGACAAAAGCAAATGCTATAAAAAAGAAGCAGACCAATTCTATTTTATTTTTCTTAAAGACCTCCTGAATCATATGGCTTTTTTTTACAAAGGATTAATTTATTGTTGCTGTCTGCTGGTTTAATTTATTTCGATGAATCGCAAAAGGTATCGCAAGAAAAACCCAAATAAAGAGCATTATAAACGACGGAAATGCATTAAAAGAAATTATAATACTGAATATACCAGCAACTATGGCATCTTCTTTTAAATAATAAGCTTTTGTTAAAATAAGAAATAAGAACAGCATAAACAATATTGCGGCAATTACACCATATTCAGACAAAACTTCTAAATATACATTGTTTGGTATCGCTCTTTCATTCTTTCGCTGTGCAAAATGATCAAAATAATCATTTCTATGCACAACAATCTTTTTATAATTGTTGTAATAATCATAATGAAGTCCATAATTAGCCGGCCCTACTCCGAAAAAAGGATTTTCTATTCCTGAATAAAAAGCAACATTTCCCGTAATAACCCTATCTACTTTTGAAAAATTATTCTGAGTAAGTGTTCTCGTTGAATCAAATAGTTTTTGATAAACATACTTTTGATAAAGATCGGTCTGAATAAACAGTAAAACTCCTATAACTGCAACTGGAATCACTTTAAGAAGTATATTTAGACTTAAAAGTCTTTTTCTATAAAAATAGAATATAAAAATGAATACTGAAATTATCGAAATGGTAGACATTGATACTATAACACTAAAGAGTAAAAACCACCCATGGGCTCTCTTTTCTAAATAAAAAGAAACTGATGCTGATAATAATAGAAATAATCCAAAATAATTACCCTCTTTAAAAGTACTACACCTTATAAAACCCTCCAATATTTGTGGATCGTCCATACCTGGAAGTGTAAAATAGGGTATATTAAGTTTTGATGATAAAAATAAATACCATCCAAAAATAGCTGAGATCATTGCTCCTAAAACCCATTTTTCTAAAATTCTAATATCTTTGGTGAATAGTCGAAATGATATGTAATAAGCTGCTAAACACAAGTAAAAATAACAAAGCCTGATAAAACTATCCCCAACTCTGTTGATCCTAAAAGGAATTAGCTTTGGTGGATAGGGATAGTTCCAGAAAATATTTACAAAAAAGGATAATGTCACCAGAATTCCTAATAACAGAATAACGAGATTATTATTAAAAAACCAAATTGTATCTTTTGAGATAACCGTTTTATTGACATAAAATAGAATTAAAACGACAAGTGCTATTTCAGATATTTTAAGTGGGAAAAAGATATTCAAAGTTAGTGCCTGAGTAAAAGGCAGAAACACTAAAAAAACTTTTTTAATATCTATTTTCATTTTATTACGATAATTTTTTGCTTTTACTAAAAAGCAATTTTAAAATTTTTGGAATTACCTTAAAGTTTCTTTGCCAGATTCGATTACCAATAGTCAAGGTCAAAATCGATAAATAAACAATTATAAGATTTTTTCGATTATACTTTTTAGCATAAATAATCCGGCTATCCAATGAAATCAGATCTATAAATTCAGATTTCCGATTATTAAATTTTGATTTCGTGCTATTTCCCTGTTTATGGTAAACCCCAAAAACCGGTAGTATTTTTACACCGCCTCCTTTTTTCTTTGCTCTTGAAGCCCAATCTATTTCTTCATAAAACAAAAAATAATCTTCCGATAATAATCCAATTGATTCAAGATCATTACACTTTATTAGCATAGAGGCTCCAACAGGATAACTTACATTTTGAACTATTTTATCAAAGTTTAAAATGGCTTCATCAATCAAAACTCCTTCTCCAAGATGTGTTGTCAGACCTGTTCCGGAGTGGTAAAGACCTCCCAGTGATTGAACTTTGGATGGATTATCATATTCCAATAAAGCAGTCCCATATATATTTATTTTACCAGATATATCTTGTTTCTCGATTTGAGAAATAATATCAGTCAGTACATTTTTCTCTATTACTGTATCGTTGTTCAAAAGCCAAACATAGGAATCCTTTTCTTTTTGGTCTAAAATATATTTTAGTGCCAAATTATTTCCTGCTGCAAAACCTTTATTTCGCTCTGCTTTTACCAAAAGTATCTTTTCCTGCTTCGTTTCTGATACAAAATCTTTTTCATCAATACTTAGAAAAGATAATGGCTTTTTTTCTAAAGGATGAGTGTGATTTTTAAAGAATTCGTGCTTAGGAATATGAGTTCCCTGAGCCCATAATTTTAGTTCTTCAAAATATTGCGATTTTTCGCTATTATCAATAACAATTACCTGATAATTAGTATACTTTAACTTTAAAATACTTTCCAAGCACTCAATAGAATCTGCAGAACTATTGTAATTTAAAAGAACAATATATACTTTCTTATTCATCAACAGTATTATTTCTTTTATTTTCGAATTACCTTAATCAAATACTGTGTACTTAAAAAAGGTTCAAAAACACCAAAAGTTAGTTTGTTTAAAGTTGATTTCATTGAAGAAATATGCTTTAAATTTGATTCTATTTTCTGAACTTCTAACTCTGGAAATAGATTGATTAGGTTTAACATGTCTTTTTTACAAAAAAAACGAACATGTGTTTTATCAAAAATTCCCTCATTTGTGTATTCAAAAGTTCCTTTAACAAAGATTTTATAAAAAACTTCATAATTTCTAATGTTCGGTAAACTGATATAAAAATTTCCTCTCTTTTTTAAATGTGGAATTAATTTTTGAATTGTTCTTTGTGGTTCTATTAAATGTTCAAGAACATCTGCCAATATTATGCTATCAAAAAAGTCAGATTCAAACGAAAATTCATCATTTTCAACATTTCCAATAATAAAAAAATCAAATTTTTCTTTGTTGTGTGCAACATCTACTATATCAAATCCTATTATCTTTTTTGCAATGCCTTTGTTTTTTAATTCTAATAATGTCGCACCGCTTCCTGCTCCAATTTCTAAAATTGTTAAATCCTTATCCATACCAATAAAAGAAATAATATCTTTTCTGATTATTGAAAAATATTCCTTTTCTTTCTCTAAATAAGACTCTTGCATATTTATTTATTGATTTGAAATGTTCTTAAACTAATTTTATATTTTTTAAAACAAAGTAATATTATTAAAGTTGTGATTAAACCTTCTATAAAAAAAACGGAAATCAAACTTCCCTTTAATTTAAAAAACAAAGTCAACAAATAACCAGAAATCAACATCATTACAGAGCCGAAAGATAAAATTTTAGATAA